>CAYYBI010000095.1:0-10789 GCA_964469835.1 uncultured Rhodospirillaceae bacterium | reverse complement strand
CGGCCTTCGAGAATTGCCTTGGTGAAAATGAAGGCAGCCATATCCGGCCTGCCCCACGGTCCGTAGACCGTGAAAAACCGTAACCCGGTCGCCGGAATCCGGTAAAGATGGCTGTAACAATGGCTCATTCCCTCGTCGGCTTTCTTTGTCGCGGCGTATAGCGAAACCGGCGTATCCGTCGGGTCCGACACGGCAAAGGGAGCCTTCTCGTTGCCGCCATAGACAGACGACGAACTGGCGTAGACAAAATGCTCCAGCCCGTCCAGATGACGGCAATATTCGAGCATGACCAGATGGCCCAGAATATTGGCCTGCACATAAGCATAGGGATTGATCAGCGAATAGCGCCCCCCCGCCTGTGCCGCCAAATGGACGATGCGGGTCACTTCCGGATGCTGTGTGGCGAGCCCTTCGACCGCCGGGCGGTCGGCAATATCGATCGTTTCGAACGAAAAGGCGTTGTGACGCAGTAAACTATCGCGTCGGGCATGTTTCAACGCAACGTCATAGTAATCGTTGAGGTTATCAATGCCGATGACCCGCTCGCCCTCCGCGAGCAAAGCCTGCGAAACGTGATACCCAATGAAGCCCGCGGCTCCGGTGACAAGAACGGCCATGCAGAAATTCCATAGCGTGAGGATCGCGCGTTGATATACCGCGTGCGGGCCGCCAATTCACCCGCCAAATTCACAAATCCCGGATGATCGCCAGAAATATGCGGCAATTTCGATAAAATTCGGCCGTTCCGCAGGCAACTATCTGCCGATCGCCCGGGTTGCGCGCAGCAATCTTGCAAAGTGTGTGATCGACACGGTTACACTTTGACAACATCAGCCGTGCCATTAGTTTATGAACTGTGATTCAACTATAGTGATGCCATGGCACTAGCAGCCGTCTCTCTCGACGACAAATACACGCTCGAACAAGGCCGGGTATTCCTGTCCGGCACCCAGGCTTTGGTTCGTCTACCGATGATGCAGCGCCGCCGTGACGAGGCGGCGGGCCTGAACACCGGATGTTTTATTTCCGGGTATCGCGGATCGCCGCTCGGCGGCTTGGACCAGCAGTTGTGGCAGGCCAAGAAATTCATCGAGAAGCACCACATTAAATTCCAGCCCGGCGTCAACGAAGACCTCGCATGCACCGCATTGTGGGGTTCCCAACAGCTCGGCCTGTTCCCAGGCGCCAACTACGAGGGCGTTTTCGGAATGGCCTATGCCAAGGGCCCCGGCATCGACCGGTCCGGCGATGCGCTTCGGCACGCCAACCTTGCGGGAACCGCGGAACATGGCGGCGTTCTTGTCCTTGCGGGCGACGACCACACGTCGAAATCATCCACCACTGCGCATCAAACCGAATTCGCCTTCGTCGATTCAATGATCCCCGTGCTCAACCCGTCCGGCGTGCAGGAATTCCTCGATCTCGGATTGTACGGTTGGGCGATGTCCCGGTATTCCGGCTGCTGGACCGCCTTCAAGGTGGTGGCGGAAACGGTCGATACGTCCGCTTCGGTCTATGTCGATCCGCACCGCATCGACATCAAGATGCCGGACGATTTCGAGATGCCGGAGGGCGGGCTCAACATCCGCTGGCCGGACGGCTGGCTGGAACAGGAAGAGCGGCTGCATCACCACAAGCTTTACGCCGCCCTCGCCTTCGCCCGCGCCAACAATCTCAATAAGGCCGTCATCGACGGCAAGAAACGACGATTCGGAATCGTTACCTGCGGCAAGTCCTATCTCGACGTGCGCCAGGCCCTCGAAGATCTCGGCATCGATGAAGACTATGCGCGGGCGATCGGGTTGTCGGTCTACAAGGTCGGGATGACCTGGCCGCTGGAACGCAACGGCGTCCGCCAGTTCGCCGAAGGTCTCGAAGAGGTTCTCGTGGTCGAGGAAAAACGCGCCTTGATGGAGAATCAACTCAAGGAACAGCTTTACAATTGGCGGGCCGACGTCCGCCCGATGGTGATTGGCAAGTTCGACGAAAAACGCAACATGATCCTGCCGTCGAACGGCGAACTGACGCCCGGCCGAATCGCGCGCGTGATCACGGACCGCATCAAACGATTCCATACCAGCCCGCAAATCGAGGAACGCGTGCGGTTTCTCGAGGAAAAGGAACGTACGCTCAAGGGACGCGACCCCAGCCTCGTCCGGACGCCGTATTTCTGCTCGGGCTGTCCCCATAACACATCGACGAAGGTGCCCGAGGGCAGCCGCGCGCTGGCGGGGATTGGCTGCCATTACATGGCGCAATGGATGGATCGCAGCACCGATACCTATACCCATATGGGCGCCGAGGGCACACCGTGGGTCGGTCAGGCGCCGTTCACCAGTGAAAACCACATCTTCGCGAATTTGGGCGACGGCACTTATTTTCATTCCGGCATCCTGGCAATTCGGATGGCGGTCGCCTCCGGTGTCAACATCACCTACAAAATTCTCTACAACGACGCGGTCGCGATGACGGGCGGCCAACCGGTGGACGGGCCGCTGACCGTGCCGCTTATCACTCACCAGCTCAAAGGCGAAGGCGTCGAAAAGATCGTCGTGGTCACCGACGAACCCGACAAGTACCCGTCGAAAAGCGACTTCGCGGCCGGCGTGACCATTCATCATCGGGACGAACTCGATTCGATTCAGCGAAATCTGCGTGAAATTCCCGGCGTGACCGTGTTGGTTTACGATCAGACCTGCGCCGCCGAAAAACGCAGACGCCGGAAACGCGGCACCTTCCCGGACCCGGACAAGCGCGCCTTCATCAACGAGCTGGTCTGCGAAGGCTGCGGCGATTGTTCGGCGAAGTCGAATTGCCTGTCCGTCGTTCCGGTGGAGACGGAGTTCGGCCGCAAACGCCGGATCGACCAGTCCACGTGCAACAAGGATTTTTCCTGCGTCAATGGCTTTTGCCCGAGCTTCGTGACCGTGGAGGGCGGCGCGCTCAGGAAAGGGAAACGCCGGGCCGAAGCCGGGAACGCGCCCGACCTGTTCGAAGCACTGCCCGACCCGGCCTTACCGTCGACGGACCGGCCCTACGGCATCCTGATAACCGGCGTCGGCGGTACCGGCGTGGTGACGATCGGTGCCCTGTTGGGCACTGCCGCGCATATTGAGGGCAAAGGCTGTTCGATCCTCGATATGGCCGGGCTGGCGCAAAAGGGCGGCGCCGTTCTGAGCCATCTTCGCATCGCCGACAAGCCCGAAGACATTCACGCGGTCCGCCTTGCCTCCGGCGGCGCCCGGTTGATTTTGGGCTGCGATATGGTTGTCGCGGCGCAAGGTGACTGCATGTCGAAGGTTCAGCCGGATGCGACAAAGGCGATCATCAACAGCCACCACGCAATCACCGGCGACTTCATCCGCGATCCGGACTGCGCCTTCCCGGACGAGGAACTGCGCGGCGCAATCATCCGGAGCGTCGGGAAAGCAAACACGAATTTTGTCGACGCCAACCGGCTGGCGACAGCTCTGTTGGGCGATTCAATCGCCGCCAACATGTTCATGCTGGGATTTGCCTATCAGAACAGCCTGATCCCCGTCTCCGAGGAAGCGATCTTTCAGGCCATCGAATTGAACGGCATCGCCATTCAGATGAACCAGCAGGCCTTCACCTGGGGACGGCGCGCCGCCCACGACCTGCCCGCGGTGCGCCGCATCGCGCTGCCCGACGACGAAGACGCGACAGACCCGGCAAATACGCCGGATCCGGCCTCGGGTCTTCGCAACACGATCGAACAACGTGTCGAATTCCTGACTGGCTATCAAAACGCCCGCTATGCGGCGCGCTACAGAAAGTTACTCGACAAGGTCCGCACGGTTCAGGCGGTGTGCACGCCGCACGAAGAAGGACTGACCGCGGCGGTCGCGCGGTATTATTTCAAGCTGATGGCATACAAGGATGAATACGAGGTGGCCCGCCTCTACACCGATGGTGCCTTCTTGGACCGCGTACAGGAAGCCTTCACCGGCGAATTCAAGCTTAGGTTCCATCTCGCACCGCCGCTGATCGCGCGCCGCGACAAGACATCCGGTGAACTCAAGAAGAGCGAATATGGACCCTGGATCCTGAGGATATTCCGCACTTTGGCCAAATTAAAATTTGTCCGGGGCACGCCGTTGGACATATTCGGATACACTGCCGAACGGCGGATGGAACGCCAGCTGATCCGCGATTATGAGACGACGATCGAGGATATCCTCGACGCCCTCACGCCGGAAAACCACCATATCGCCGTCGAAATAGCGTCGATTCCCGAGAAAATCCGCGGCTACGGCCACATCAAACTGGAAAGCATTCAGCGCGCTGCAAGCCGCAAGGCGGCACTGCTGCAAAGTTTCCGCAATCCGGCGCCCGCCGCCGTGGTCAGCGCCGCCGAGTAGCGCCGGCAGGACGGCCCCGGAATATCCCCACCCCTGCCCCAAAACGGCCTCGATTGGGCGGCAGGTGTTATTCCATGCGCATTTCGATCAACACTGTTAGGGCATGGGTGCTCGCGGCGGCGGTCATGCTGTTGCCGGTCTTCGCTATCTGGCTGGCGATCAACGTCATGCCGCGCCCGCAGTACAGCATCGACGAACGGCTTGTCGAATTCGGCGATACCGCCCGATCCCGGCTACTGCCACATTTTCTGCGCGCCGGTGTCGCCTATCCGCCGACCAAGGTGATCCTGGTTGGTCTCAAGGCGGAGCGGCGATTGCAACTCTATTCCGCGGGCCAAAATGGCCGCCTTCAATTCATACGCGACTATCCCGTGCTTGCGGCCGCCGGCGGGCCGGGCCCCAAACTGCGCGAGGGCGACCGTCAAGTACCCGAAGGGCTCTATCCGATCCGCTATCTCAACCCGAATTCGGCGGCCTATGTCTCGCTGATGATCGGCTATCCCAATCGCTTCGATCGCGCGCGGGCGCGCGAGGAAGGCCGGCGGTCGCTCGGCGGGCAGATTGTCATTCATGGTCCGACGACCGGTACTGCCGGCTGCCTCGCGATGCGGGCCAAGGTCGTGGAGGAATTGTTTACATTGGCGGCGGATGCGGGCGTGGGCAATATTCGAATTGTCCTGAGCCCGCGGGACTTCCGGCAGTCAAAGGCGCCGCCTGCGGTCATGCGGTCGCCGTGGAACCGCGCGCTCTATGCCCGAATCGCCGGGCAGTTGGCGAAACTGCCGCGGCCGGACGGTTGAGCCGTCCGGCGCAGGCCACCATTCACATACCAAGTGCCGCCATATAGGTCTCCAGCAGCGCTTCTTCTTCCTGACGGTCGCCCGCGTCCATTTTCCGGATACGCAGAACATGCCGCATGATCTTGGGATCGAAACCATTGCCTTTCGCCTCGGCGAACACTTCGCGGATGTCATCGCTGAGTGTTTTTTTCTCTTCTTCCAGCTTTTCGATGCGCTGTATGAAGGCGCGCAGCCGCTCTCCGGCGACTCCCCCGGTATCGGACATTCCCTGCTCCCGCTGTTGGATTGATCGGTTTCGGCGCGGGACCTTAGACCGGCGCACGTCCGCCGATCAACCCGCGCCGCGCACCGGCTAGTCTTTCTTTGCCGCCTCGAATTTTGCCAATTGTTCCGGCGTGGCTTCGCTTTGGTGTTTCGACTTCCATTCGCCGTACGGCATGCCATAGACGAGTTCGCGCGCGGCTTCGTAGTCCAGCGCGACACCGCGATCCTCGGCCTCCGCCTTATACCATTTGGATAGGCAATTCCGGCAGAAATCCGCGAGATTCATGAGATCGATATTCTGCACTTCGGAATGATCGCGCAGATGATTCCGCAAACGACGGAAGGTCGCCGCCTCCAACTCCAATCGGGTCTGGTCATCCATCGGTCCTGTACTCCCTCGTTCGTGACCTGGCATTTAGGGTATTTGGTATCGTCTTAAGGAGTTTTCATCCCCCGGGCAACGGAACGCCGCGCAGCGTCTCCTCGATCAGCCAGTCCACCACGGCTCTCAGCGCTTCCGTCTCGTCGGCGCCGCCGGCAATGGCCTCGTCATAGACCGCCAATTGCCGGTGTGCGCTGGTTCCACGCTGCAGAATATCCCGCGTCCCCGCCACCTCGGCGACACAACCCAACCTCTCGGCATCCTCGGCGACGAGGTCCAGTAATTCGTCCAGCAACTCTTCATAGGCAACGATTTCGCCGCGGCCGAAATCGACCAAGCCTTCATCGATGCCATAGCGTTGTGCCCGCCACCGGTTTTCCTGTAGCAGCATGTTGGAATACAGGCGCCATCGCTGATTGCTGCGGCGCAGCCGCAGGAGCATCGACAGGATACAGGCATAGAGTGCCGCCACGGAAATTCCGTCATCCATCCGCGTGCAAATGTCACTAATTCGGACCTCCAGCGTCGGAAAGCGCGCGCTGGGCCGGATATCCCACCAAATCTTCGAGGCATCCTCGATAAGCCCGGCGTTTACCAGCATCTGCACATGGCGTTGGTACTCGCCGAAGCTGTCGAACTTTTCCGGCAGGCCCGAGCGCGGCAATTCATCGAAAACGCTGAGCCGGTAGCTCTTCAGGCCGGTCTTGCGGCCCTGCCAGAAGGGCGACGACGTGGTCAGCGCCAAAAGGTGCGGCAGGAAATAGCCCGCCTGTTTCAACAAATCGTTCCGCAGTTCGTCATCCGGGCACCCGACATGAACATGCATCCCGCAGATCAGCAGACGATGCGCCACCTCTTGGAGTTCGTGCGCCAGCATGTTGTACCGGTCTTTATCCGTGTGGCGCTGCTCGGTCCACGAGGCGAAGGGGTGGGTCGACGCGGCAATGATGCGCAGTCCACGCCCGGCCGCCGCTTGCGCAATGCAGCCGCGCAGGGCGGCTATTTTTGTCCGGCATTCCGCCAGCGACGAACACACTGTCGTATCCACCTCGATCTGCACGCGCAGGAATTCGGACGTCACACCGCCGGTCTTCGCATCGATCAACTGACCGCACTCCGCCAGCAGCTCGGCCGGCGGGTCGGAAACGAGATCCCGTGTCTCGGGATCGACGAGCATGTATTCCTCCTCGATTCCGATGGTCAATGGCTGGTCGGCTATGGTCATCGGCTCATCTCCTCACGCGCTCCATGCCGCGTATAGCGCGGGATCCGCCAAAATGGGCGCCAGGGCATCCTGCAGGATCCCCGCCCATCGCGCGACGTCGGCATCGGTCGCGACCAGATCTTGCCGAACCTCGATCATGACGTTGGGAAATCCCGCCGCGATTGCATGGACCTCGATGGTGTAACCGGCGAAATCGAGGCCCGAATACGGCTGGTTATCGCCAACCACGAGCGATTCATCGGCTGACAGCGCCGCGATGATTGGGTCGGCGAGACGCCGATCCCGGTTGGACAGAATCCCTACGTGCCACGGGCGGTCCAGGCCGCGATAGACCGGTGTGAAGCTGTGGATCGCCACGATCGCCGGAGTGATGCCGCGCGCGGCGTATTCTGCGATGCACCCGGCGACGGCGGCATGGTACGGCCGGAACAGCGCTTCCACGCGGCGCTCCCGCTCCGCGGGAGAGAGATTTCGATTCCCGGAAACTACCGTGTGCTCGCTGATCTCGCGAATCGACGTGTGGTCGTCCGGATCGCGGTTGCAGTCGATCACCAACCGCGAATACCCGGCAAATACGGCCTGCGCATCGAAATGTTTCGTCAATTGCCGCGTCAGCGAATCCGCGCCGATATCAATCGCAATGTGGCGTGACATATCGGCGGCTTGAAGCCCCAGCAATCCGAGCGATTCGGGCAGCGCCGCACTGGCATGATCGCAAATGAACAGCACCGGCGTCGCACCGTCACGGTTGAAGATTTCGACCGGCGGCGGATCGTTCGGCCCAAGCAACGGTTTTGGGGTGACGGGTGAGGAACTGGCGGAGCGCATGTCGCGCAGTATATGCAATGACGGTCGGGCCGTAAGCAACAGGGATCGGGCAACATTTGAATTTTCAACTATAGTCTGCCTATGCACCCGCCCGGAATCAGCCAAGCGTATGCCACCAAGCAGATCGCCGTCCTCGCGCTACTCGCGGGTGCGATCGCGGTCGGCGCTTCGGCGGTGTTCGTGCGCTTAAGCGAGTTGGGAGCACTTCCCAGCGCTTTTTACCGCCCCTTCCTCGCTGTTCCGGTAATCTGGATTTGGCTGCGTCTCAGGCCAAGCGCCGACGGCCATCGGCGGCCCGCGACCCTATCCGATTTCTCGCGGCTGTTTCTTGCCGGCGCCTTGTTTGCCGGCGACCTCGCCTTCTGGCATCTCTCGCTAAATCATACGACGGTCGCCAACGCTACTTTATTCGCCAACGCCGCGCCGGTGTTCGTGCTGCTTGCCCAATGGCTGATCTTTCATCGCCGGGTCGATCCGGTGCTCCTGCTCGGCATGGGCTTGGCGATGGCCGGCGCCGCTTGCCTGGTCGGCGGAAGTCTGACGCTCGCCCCGGCCAACCTGCTCGGCGATTTCTATGGTGTCGTGACCGCTTTATTTCTGGCAGGCTTCCTAATCGCGGTCGAAAGACTGCATGACGATTTCGGCGCGGGAACGATCATGCTCTGGACCTCGGCGGGCACGGCAACGGTCTTGCTGCCTGTCGCCTTGCTAGCGGGCGAACCGATGATCGCCGTAACGGTGCATGGCTGGTTTATGCTCTTGGGACTGGCCGTGGTCAGCCACGCGGCGGGACAGGGCCTGATCGTCTACGCGCTGGCCCATCTGCCGGCGACGCTCGCAGCAACCGGATTGCTGTTCGAGCCGGTCGCCGCGGCGTTCATGGCGGCGATTCTGCTCGCGGAGCCGATCAGTGCCTGGCAGGCGGTCGGCGGCGCTATTATCCTCTGGGGCCTATTCATTGCGCGGAAAGGATGCCGTTAACCCATGGCGCAGGGAGCCAGGTCGGGAAAGAAATCGCGCGTCGCCTTGCGTGTCGGTCATACAATCGTGCGTGAAGTCGCAAGCGACCCACGGCAGGGGATTTGGCTTCGCATCGCTGCAATCGTCGCCGTCGGTATCTGGGTTTGCCTCACCGTTCCATTCCCGGCCGCGCTCTTTTACCTGACACTTGCGGTTCTTTTCATCGTCAACGGCTTGGCGCGCCGTGCCGTTATCGAACGAATTCCGGCGCAGCATTGGCCCGTTTATCTTTTCATCGCCCTGGATACTAGTCTGCTAATCATCGCGCTGCTCTATCCAAATCCCCTTCTGGAAACGTCGACGCCCCGGCAAATGATGCTGCGCCCCGGCACCTTCCCTTTCTTTTACGTCTTCCTTGCCGGAACAATGCTGGCCTATTCGCGCCGGCAGGTGATTTGGACCGGGCTCGCCGTCTCACTCGCCTGGGGCGGTGCCACGTGGTGGATCATCCGGTTGCCCGGGTCGCTCACGCCAGCGGATTTTCCCGCATGGCGGGACACAACGCCGGCAGCCCACCTGCAAATTTCCGAAAATCCCTATTTCATCGATACCACCGCCGTCCTGCAGGAAATTTTCATCTTCCTGGTGGTCACCGCGATCCTGGCGACCGTCGTTTGGCGTGTGCGCCAACTGGCCATTCGGCAGGCCGACATGGAAAATCAGCGCACCAATCTCGCGCGGTATTTTTCGCCTAAGATTGTCGAGGAACTGACCCGTATGGATAACGCGCTCGACGAGGAGAACGAGCGGCACGCCGCGGTCATGTTCGTCGACATCCATGGATTCACCGCTATAGCGGAACAACTACCACCCAAACAAACGCTGGAATTGCTGCGAAGCTTCCACAGCCGGATGTCGCACGAAGTCTTCGCCCATGACGGCACCCTGGACAAATTCATCGGCGACGGATTAATGGCAACTTTCGGCGTCCCGAAGAAAGGCCCGCGAGATGCGACAAACGCCATCGCCTGCGCGCTCGCCATGTGCGCATCGATCGAGAAATGGAACGAAGTCCGCCAAAAAATTGAATATATCCCGATCAAAATCGGCATCGGCATTCACTACGGCCCGGTCATTATGGGCAATATCGGCAGCGAAGAGCGCCTCGAATTCGCGGTTATCGGAGATACCGTCAACGTCGCAAGCCGCCTGGAGACGCTCAGCCGGGATTTGGATACTGCCATCGTGTTGAGCGACGATGTCATGGCCGCCGCGCATGAACACACAGACCTGGATGACCCGATATTCGACGGATTTCGCGAAGTGTCCGAACAAACTATCCGCGGTCGCCTGACCGGCACGATCGTGTGGATTTACAACGACCGGTTAGCAGCCGAAGACGCCGACAGGCGATTGATGGCGGTCGACCTTGCCCCTGGCCCGCCCTAGCCACCAACCCGCCAATTCTGTCTAAATTTGTTAACCAAAATTCGCTACGGTGTGCCTGGGCTTTTAGCGTAGTGTCGCCGGAATTCTTGAACAATCACATCCACGCGGTCGCCATACAGAGATGCATCGAACTCATCTGACTAAAATTGTCGCCACCCTGGGGCCGGCCAGCGCCGATCCTCAGGTTATTTTTGCCCTGTTCGAAGCCGGCGTGGACGTCTTCCGGCTGAATTTCAGCCATGGCACCCACGACGACAAAAAACGCAGCATCGATGCGATCCGCAAGATCGAACGCGAAGCCGGCCGACCGGTCGCCATCATGATGGATCTGCAGGGCCCGAAACTGCGCATCGGTACCATCACCGACGGCCCCATCACGCTGCGTGACGGCGATTCCTTCCGTCTCGACATGGACGAAGCGCCGGGCGACCAGACGCGGGTCTCTCTGCCGCACAAGGAAATCTTCGCGGCGCTGCAAGCGCCGACCGACCTATTGCTT
>CAYYBI010000094.1:0-2587 GCA_964469835.1 uncultured Rhodospirillaceae bacterium | reverse complement strand
GGCGCTGATCACGGCGCTGACGTGCTTGCCATAGGTCGGCGACCCGCGGCGAATGTCGACCGCCACGTCGAGCACGCTGCCCTGTGCGACCCGGACGAGCTTGTCCTGGGCGTAGGGCGGCGTCTGGAAATGGAGGCCGCGGATCGTCCCTCTTTCGGCGGAGAAGGAATGATTGTCCTGAACGAAATCAATCTCAATACCCTGGCCTGCCAGGGTGTTTTTATTATATGTTTCAGAGAAATATCCCCTATGGTCGCCGAATTTGTTTGGCGTAAGGATCTTCACTTCAGAGATTTCTAGCTCTTTTATTTCCATGATTTTGAATTTTCTCTCCACATGTTCTATTGTTGCGATCCCCAAGGACGCCGAATCGTTTGATTTAACTCAGAATCATGGATTGCGGCACCCGAATAATCAGCGGCCAATCCTACACCATCGTATCTGAGGCACAATCCCAAACTGCGCTCAGGGCGTCCGCAGATTGGTGTCCCGACGGCGCAGCTTGCCGAGGTTCCAGGTCAGTGCCTTGGCGATCGCCCGGGTCCCAACCTCGCGGCTGCCCTGCACACGGCGGCGTTCGGCCAGAATCGGCCCCAGCCCGCGCAAGGCATGGCCTAGACCCACGAGCATCGGTTGCAATCGGGGGCCGCCGCGGGCATTCCACAGTAGGCCTAGGGTGGCCGCCAGATGCAACGGCAATGAAATGAAAAGCAGGGCCGCCGGCATGTTCTTGAGATAGGTCCAGAACCGGTTGCGGGCACTGTGATATACGGTGAAGGCGCTTTGCGGCCCGGTCACCGCGGAGCCGACGTGGTGGACCACGGCGCCGCCGACCTGGATACAGCGCCCGCCGTGCAGGCGCAAGCGGAAGCCGAGATCCACGTCCTCGCAGTACCCGAAATAGCGTTCGTCGAAGCCGCCCACGGCTTCGAAGGCCGTGCGCCGGTAGAGCGCCGCGGCGGCGCAGGGCGAAAAGCACTCGCCGTCGTCGGGGCGGTCGACGAAGGGGTGGCCGTGACCGCCGCGCCAGTTGATGCCGAGGATGGAATAGTTGTCGCCACATCCGTCGAGGCGTGCCGGATCCTCGGCAGCGATTTGCAGCGAGCCGAACATCACGGCCTCGGGGTAACGCGCCGTCGCCTCGCGCAGCGCGGCCAGCCAACCCGGCTCGGGGAAGGCGTCCGGGTTGAGCGCCGCCAGCCAGTCGCTTCGCGCGCCGCGAAATCCGAGATTCGTGCCGGCCGCAAAGCCCAGGTTCTCGTCGGAGCGGATCAGGCTGAAACGCGCGTCGGGCAAGACCAACCTGTCCGCGGAGCCGTCGCTGGAGGCGTTGTCGACGATGACGGCCTCGAAATCGGGGTCGCTCTGCACGGCCAAGGCCGCGACCGACCTGGCCAGAAGGTCGCCGGAATTGTAGTTGACCACGACGACGCGCACCCACGGCATGGCGATCCCGCGCCCGATTCCAAGTTCCCGATTGTCGCGCAATAGAGCACAGCCCGGCCGTGCAGGAAACTCGGCACCCGGCCACCGCCGGCTTGTGCGCACCGATGACGACAGTATCCGCCTTGATGCGATCGGAGAACTCGACGCTGTCCTTTAAGCAGTTCTTTCGGAGCTAATCTACTTGGAGGGTTTGTACCGTGTGCTTCTCAAGCCGCGCGAGATCAACATCGACGCCGAGTCCCGGACCTGACGGCACATGGACATGACCGTTCCTGACAGGGAAAGGCTCGGTCAAGATATCCTCGGTCAGGTAATAGGTCGCCATGTAAAATTCGCACCCCAAACTCAGTTCAGGCAATGCAGCCATCAGATGGGCTCCCGCTGCATGGGCTATGCCCGTTTCAAACATGCAGCCGCCATAAACACCGATACCCGCCGACCTGGCGATAGCCGCGACGTTCAAGGCGCGACGCAATCCGCCGCTCTTCATGATTTTCAGGCTGAAGATATCGGCAATCCGCATCCGGGCGCCGACAAAGGCTTCACGGGCATTGAAAACCGATTCGTCCGCCATGATGGGCGTTGTCAGAACATCGGTGAAGTGCGCCATGGCTTCCAGATTGTCGCGGGGAACCGGTTGCTCGATAAAAGACAGCCGGAAACTTTCGAAATCACGAAGCCTGGGCAGGGCTTCATGTGCCGTCATGCCTTGGTTGAAGTCGATGCGCAAATCCAGCCGGTCCTGGAATTTATCGCGCAGCCTTTCCAGGCGCATCAGATCGAATTCATGAGTCTTGAACCCGGTCTTCACTTTGAAGATTCCTACCCCTTCCTCATGGAGACGTTCCGCCTTGGCGATGTCCTCTTCAAAGTCCGGGTTTGCGAGAGAAAAACTTAAACCGACCTGATCCCGGTGACCTCCCCCCAGAAGTTCGTAGACGGGGATCCCCAGCACCTTTCCCATGATATCCAGAAGAGCCGTTTCGAGGGCGGCTTTTGCTTCCGGGTAACGCACCACGGTCTTATCCGCCAGCTCCAGAAGGACTTCCACATCGAATGGATTGGCCCCAATGATCGCCGGAATGAAATATTGACCTAGGGCAGATGCATTGCCGTCCGCGGTGCCGGTAAATACGGGCCA
>CAYYBI010000093.1:0-7147 GCA_964469835.1 uncultured Rhodospirillaceae bacterium | reverse complement strand
CTGGTAGACGCCGGCGGCCAACGGGTGACATTGCGTCCCGGCGCTGCCCTGGTGGATTCGGCGGCAGCCTTCGGCATGATTGTCGGCGGCAATATCGACATCACCCTGCTGGGCGCCTTCCAGGTCGCCTCGAACGGCGATTTCGCCAATTGGGATTCGAGGCATCCTTGGAAAGGGCCGCTGGTCGGCGGCGCCATGGATCTGGCGGCCGGCGCGCGCGAGGTCCGTGTCATCATGCAACACACGACAAGAGACGGCGAACCCCGACTGGTGACGCAGTGCAGCTATCCGCTGACGGCGCCCGGCGTGGTAAAGCGGATCTATACGGATCTCGCTATCGTCGACGTGACCGCCGAGGGCTTCGTCGCGCAGGAAATTGTGGCCGGGCTGAGCCCTGAAGCCCTTTCCGAGAAAACCGGCGCGCCGATTGCCATCGCCGCCAACTGCGCAACGCTCACCGCGCCGGATCTCTAGCCCATCATAATCACGCCGCCTGGGCGACCTCACCGTTGATGGTAAGGCCGCTCTCGCCCGCGGAAACATGGACCGTGTCGCCATCGGCGATCTCACCCGCCAGCAATTGCGTCGCCAGGGGATTTTGGAGCTCCTGCTGGATGACCCGCTTGAGCGGCCGCGCGCCATAGACCGGATCGAAGCCTTTGTCCGCCAACCACTCGGTCCCGCTCGCATCGACCTCCAAGATGATCTTGCGATCCTCCAGAACGTCCCGCAGCCGCGCCAATTGGATATCGACGATCGTCGCCATATGGTCGCGGGACAACCGATGGAACAATAGGATTTCATCGATCCGGTTGATGAACTCCGGCCGGAAGCGGCCGCGAACCGCCTCCATTACCTCACCCCGAACCTCTGCCGAATCCTGCCCGACCGGCTGGCTCGACAGAACGTCCGCACCGAGATTCGAGGTCATGACGATCAGGACATTCCGGAAATCGACGGTGCGGCCCTGACCATCGGTCAGCCGGCCGTCGTCCAAGACCTGCAGCAGCACGTTGAACACGTCGGGATGGGCCTTTTCAATCTCGTCGAACAGGACCACCTGATAGGGTCGGCGGCGCACCGCTTCGGTCAGGGCACCGCCTTCGTCATACCCGACGTATCCCGGCGGCGCACCGATCAGCCTGCTGACCGCGTGTTTCTCCATATATTCCGACATGTCGATCCGGACCATCGCCTGATCGTCATCGAACAGAAACGCGGCCAAAGCCTTGGTGAGTTCGGTTTTCCCCACCCCGGTGGGGCCGAGGAAAAGGAACGAACCGATCGGACGGTTCGGGTCCTGCAACCCGGCCCGGGCGCGCCGCACCGCATTGGAAATGGCGGTGACCGCCTCACTCTGCCCGACCACCCGTTTACCGAGCGCGCCTTCCATGGCGAGCAATTTTTCACGCTCGCCCTGCAACATTTTGTCGACGGGAACCCCGGTCCAACGGGATACGATGGCGGCAACCTGCTGTTCGGTGACCTCCTCGTTCAGCATGCGGCCTTCTTCCGCCTGATCGCCCTGTTCGAGCCGTTTCTCCAAATCCGGGATCGTGCCGTAGCGCAGTTGGGCGGCCTGTTCCAAATCACCCTCGCGCTCGGCACGTTCCTGCGCCAGCCGGGCGGTCTCAAGCGCTTCCTTGACCTGCTGGGTATCCTGAAGCTTGTCTTTTTCCGACTGCCACTGCGCCGTCAGCCCGAGCGCCTCTTCCTCGAGACCCGTGAGTTCCTCTTCCAATCTGAGGAGCCGTTCCTGCGAGGCCTTGTCGCTTTCCTTCTTTAAGGCCTCGCGCTCGATCTTGAGTTGGATGATGCGCCGGTCCAGCTCATCGATTTCTTCCGGTTTCGAATCCATCTCCATGCGCAGCCGGCTTGCCGCCTCGTCCACCAGATCGATCGCCTTGTCCGGCAGGAATCGATCCGTGATGTAACGGTTCGACAAGGTCGCAGCGGCGACAATCGCGCCATCGGTGATCCGCACGCCATGGTGCAGTTCATATTTCTCCATAAGCCCGCGCAGGATCGAGATGGTGTCCTCGACCGTCGGCTCGGCAACGAAAACCGGCTGGAAACGCCGCGCGAGCGCGGCGTCTTTTTCAATATGCTTGCGGTATTCATCGAGCGTAGTTGCGCCGACGCAGTGCAGGTCGCCCCGGGCGAGCGCCGGTTTCAACATGTTCGACGCATCCATCGCGCCTTCGGCCGCGCCGGCGCCCACCAGCGTGTGCAGCTCATCGATAAACAGGATGACCTGGCCTTCCTGTGCCGAAACCTCCTGCAACACGCCCTTGAGCCGTTCCTCGAATTCGCCGCGGAATTTGGAACCGGCGACCATCGCGCCGAGGTCGAGCACCAGCAGGCTCTTGTCCGCCAGCCCTTCGGGCACGTCACCCCGTGCAATCCTCTGCGCAAGGCCCTCCACGATCGCAGTCTTTCCGACGCCCGGTTCGCCGATCAGCACGGGATTGTTCTTGGTGCGCCGAGACAAGACCTGCATCGTCCGCCGAATCTCCTCGTCCCGGCCGACCACCGGATCGATCTTACCGTCCCGGGCGGCCTGGGTCAGATCGCGGGTATATTTCTTGAGCGCCTCATATTGATTTTCGGCGCCGGCGCTATCCGCCGTACGGCCCTTCCGCAAATCGTTGATCGCCGAGTTCAGGTTTTGCGCCGTGACGCCGGAATCGGCGAGTAGCTTCGCGGCGGCCGTTCCCTGCGCAAGAACCAGCGCCAGCAACAGGCGCTCCGCCGTCACATAGCTGTCGCCGGATTTGTCGGCCAGTTCCTCGACCTGTTGGAACAAGCGCGCCATTTCCGGCGCCAGATAAATCTGCCCCGCCCCGGAACCTTCAACCTTCGGCACCTTGGCGAGTTCCGCATCGACCGCCTGTAATGCTGTTGCGGGATCCCCGCCGGCGGCGCGAATCAGACCTGCGGCAAGTCCTTCACGATCGTCGAGAAGCACTTTCAGAAGATGCTCGGGCTGCAACCGTTGATGGTTCGATCCAAGCGCTAGGTTTTGTGCTGCCTGAACGAAGCCGCGCGAACGATCCGTGTATTTTTCGAATTCCATGATAGACCCCTCATTTTGTCCCCCTTCGAGAGGCAGGACCAAATAGGTTCAAACCGATTTGCGGATCCTTACAGGCATCCACCTTCCGTATATGGGACATCGCGCGCCGCGCTCAAGACCCTTGCAATCGACATTTCCAAGTAATCGGAAGCCGCAAACGAACAAAATTGTGCGTCGCAATAATTTGTTAATAATATTATGTTGCGCTGCAGTATTACGATTAACCGACACGAGGCCGAATGCCCCATCCTGACACGTCATCGTCGGCGACCCTGTCCGTGCCGGTCCTGCGCGCCCTACGGAATCTATCCCTTTCGGCCTCCGCCCAAGCCCTGCGCGCCGTGCGCGACGGTGTTCGTGGCCAACGCCATCGGGCAGACCGGCGGCTGTCCCTCAGCCTCGCTCTGCAAGGCGGCGGTGCCCATGGCGCCTTCACCTGGGGGGTGTTGGACCGGTTGCTCGAAGAACGGACGCTCGAATTCCCGGCGTTGACAGGCGCCAGCGCCGGCGCAATGAACGCGACGGTGCTGGCGCACGGATTGCTGACCGGAGGGCCTGCGGGCGCCCAAGATGCGCTCAAGAATTTCTGGCATGCCGTGAGTACAAAGGCAGCGTCCTATGGCTACCAAAACACCTGGCTCGGGCCCTTTCGCCGGCATTGGCCGGATTTCGGCACTCAAAGCCGGATCGGCATGCACCTTATGACACAATTGCTGTCGCCGTATCAGTTCAATCCTTGGGACTTGAACCCGCTGCGCGAAATTCTGCTCGATCTCGTTGATTTCGAGCGGCTTCGCCGCAACCGCCGCATCAAGCTGTTCCTCTCGGCGACCAATGTCCGAACCGGCCGGGGCCGCGTTTTCAGCACAAGGGAAATCAGCGTCGACAGCGTCCTGGCCTCGGCGGCCCTGCCATCCCTGCACCATGCGGTGGCTTTGGACGGTGAGCATTTTTGGGATGGCGGATATTCGTCGAATCCGCCGATCCTTCCCCTGGTCGAGAGTACCGGCAATGCGGATATCCTGATCGTCCAGATCGAGCCTATCCGCGTCGAGACCCTGCCGGTCACCGCGGAAGAGATCCAAAACCGTACCGCGAGCCACGTATTCGCCGCCCCCTTAATTCAAGAACTCGAGACCTTGCAACGGATCGCCCAAGCCACCCGCTGGAGCCTGCCGCTGTCGCATGGACGGCGCGCCCGGGCAATCAGGCTGCACCATATCGACGGTGGAAGCGACCTGTCGTCGCTGCCGCTGGGCAGCAAGCTCCAACCGGATTGGGATTCGCTGTGCAAGCTGCACGATATTGGCTGGCATCGGGCCGACGACTGGATTCAGTTGAATGCGAGCGCGGTCGGTAGACACGCGACCTATGTTTGGCGCGATACCGCTGCCTAAAAGGCCTCCCTTTCACCCGGCAGCGCGTTCCTTCAGGATCTGATCGAACTTCTCGAGCTGTGCCATTACCATGCCGTAGACGGTGTCCGCTGGATAGCTGCCGTCGGCGCGTTGCCGGCCGGCTTTGTGCCCGGTGAAAAGTTCGATTGCTTCCTCGATATTCTTGACCGTCCAAACATGAAAGCGGCCGTCGGCGACGGCCTTCACAACCGAATCCCTTAGGATTACGTGGGTGGCGTTTGCCGCCGGAATGACCACACCCTGGGTTCCGGTAAGGGCGCCGGAACTTTCGCAAGCCCGGTAAAATCCCTCGATCTTGTATTGCACACCGCCCACCGCTTGCGTTTCGCCGCGCTGGTTAACCGAACCGGTAATGGCAATATCCTGACGCAAGGGGATTGCCGCCAAATCGGAAAGCACGGCTAGAAGTTCCGCCATGGACGCGCTGTCGCCTTCGACCCCGCCATAGTTTTGCTCGAACGTAATCGAAGAATTGAAAGACACTGGAAACCGCCGGGCGAAATGACCTGCGATAAACCCCTGCAGCACCATGACGCCTTTTTGCTGGATCGGACCGCTCATCGAGACATCACGTTCGATATTCACCACACCTTCGCGACCCGGCGTCGCACGGGCGGTGATCCGGCTTGGACCGCCGAACATATGGTCGCCGACATCACGGACGGTCAGGCCGTTGATCTGGCCGACCGCAGTGCCGACCGTATCGATCATGACCGTGCCATCGGCTATTTGCTCATGCGCGCCATCTTCCATGCGTGCATTCCGTTGCCGGCGCTGTACCAGCGCCTCAAGGACGAAGTCGGCATTTACGACTGTACTGTCCGCGAACCGAGCCAGCTGCACCGCCTCGGTCAACACGTCCTTCGCCAGCTCGAATTGGGCCGTTAACTTGCGCCGATGTCCGGCCCAGCGCGAAGCCGTGCCCAGCAATCGAATAACCGCCGAATCATCGCAGCGCATCCCGTCAAGCGCCGCCACATGGCTGCGGATCAGCCCCGCATAGCATTTCAGATTTCCTGCATTTGCCTCCATATCCGCATCGATGTCGGCCTTGATCTTGAAATAGGTTTGAAACTCGGGATCCGCCGAGAAGAACGTGTAGTACCAGTGCGGCGACCCGACGATCACCACCTTGACGTCGAGCGGGATTGCTTTCGGTCTCGGCGCCCCAGCGATCGGCACGCCCTGAGCTCGATGCAATTCCTCCAACTGGATCACCCCGTCGCGCAGCGCGCCCTTCAGGAATGTCCAGCTATTCAAATGTTGCGCCAATGCCTCCGCCCGCAACACCAGAATACCTCCATTCGCACGATGCAGGGCGCCTGCGCGAATCATGCTGAAATCGGTATCCATGCCGCCTTGGAACGGCCGATATTCGATCTTGCCGAACAAATTTTCATATGTCGGGTTCGCTTCCAGAACCACGTTCGGAACCGTGTTATCGCCATGGTCAACCAACAGGTTCACTGCATATCGTCGCTCGGGCGGCTCGATCTCCATGGGCGGCTGATTGGGATTGGCCGGCATGAATATTTGGAGATTTTCGAGAATGTCATTGCGCAATTCGGTCAGCCATCGAGCCAATCCGCGATGGCCGGCATAGACCGATTGAACGTCGTCGAGCAATACGCTGACCGCATGATCGGCAACCGACTGGTTCAAGTCGAGCATCTGCTTTGCAAATTCACCCTGCAATTTTGCCGCATGACGTTGGATTTCCTGCAGCCGTTCGCCGATGTCGCTCGCTTTTTCTTGCATCGCCTGGCGGTCCGCTACCGGTAGCGTCTCAAGCGCAACCGGGTTGCCGGCCGCGTCCTGGGCCGCAACCACCATGCCCTGCGGTGTCTGAACCAGGTTTAGTCCGTGGGTGCGCGCCTCGTTTGCGAGCGTTTCGATTTGGTGTTGAATTTCGCGGTTTAGCTGCTCGCTTCGCTCCCGCAGTTCCTTCTGATACTCGTCGCCCGTGAATGCCTGGCCCAATGCTTCGCGAAGCTGCGAGACCAGCAAGGCCATGCGATCGCGAAAAGCCCGCCCGGTTCCCACTGGCAAGCGGTATGGCTTCGGCCGATGCCGCCGCCGAAAATTGTTTAAATAGACCCAGTCGCTCGGCTGCGGTTGGCAGGATAGATGTTCAGCCAGGTATTCCAGCGTCGCGGTCATTCGACCGCTCCGATCCGGACCCAGCACAAACATATTGAACCCTGGATCCTTCATGCAAAGGCCGAATTCCAACGCTTCTCTTGCTCTCCGGTGGCTGGAGAAGGCAAAGACATCGCCTTCCGCCGCCCGGCCGGGCGCGAATTTTGGCCGTTGCAGATCTTTTACTTTCAAAGCCTTTGCAGGCATGGTGTCCCCGCCGGTCAGCATTTCCAGTGTCCCGGGAGTCAAGCCTTATGACCCGGATGGGGTCAAGGCCGCTCGCAAAAGCTTAATACGCGAATGCGCGGGATATCGGCAGCATTCAAACCGTCGAAGCATCGCAATGCATCACGAATGCGATGCGCTTCGGTTAGAAAGTCTCGCCGAATTCGATTGGTCAATCGGCCGGCTTCAGCAACCGGGTCGGCCGGTCAATCCCCCGCAGGAGTATCGCCGCCATTCGTTGTCGCAGGACGCCTGGATCCTTTGGATGCCGCCGACTTTCTTCTTCTGG
>CAYYBI010000092.1:0-3816 GCA_964469835.1 uncultured Rhodospirillaceae bacterium | reverse complement strand
TTGCGGCCACGATCGGCGCTTCGAACTCCCGCTTGCCGGAGAACTGGACGTTCCCGCCGCCGGTAGGCGTTTCTTCCGTCACCTTCGACTCCTTCTCATTCGGTGCTGACCGGACGATCGGTGCCGGCCAGCGCAGCGTGGAACGTGTGCCAGGGAAGGGTGGCGCATTTCACGCGCACGGGAAATTGCCGCACGCCGGACAGGACCTGGAGCTTCTCGATATCCTCGTCCACATCGTCGCCCATGCCGTCGGCGCTGTCATCGGTGCACATGCGCTGGAAGTCTTCGAACAGGCGCTGCGCCTCGGCGGCGGATTTGCCTTTGACGATCTCGGTCATCATCGAGGCCGAGGCCATCGAAATGGCGCAGCCCTTGCCGACGAAGGCGGCATCCCGGATCATCCCGCCGTCGTCGACATCGATGTAGACGACAAGCTGGTCGCCGCACAGCGGGTTGCGGCCCGCGGCCTCGCCGCTGGGATGCTCCGGCCGGCGGAAGTTCCGCGGTTTCTTGCCGTGGTCCAGGATGACTTCCTGGTAAAGTTCGCGCAGTTCGTCGAGCATCAGCCGAAAATCTCCTGCACCGTTTCGAGCGCCGTGGCGAGCGTGTCCGCCTCGGCCCGGGTGTTGTAGAGGCCGAAGGACGCGCGCGCCGTGGCGGCCACGCCCATGCGGTCCATCAGCGGCTCGGCGCAGTGATGGCCGGCGCGGATGGCGACGCCGGCGCGGTCGATGATCGTGCTGATGTCATGCGCATGTGCGGCTTCCATGGCGAAGGAGACCACCGCCGCCTTGTTCGGCGCGGTACCGATCAGCCGGAGCCCGTCGATCGAGGCGAGGCGCTGGGTCGCGTAGTTGAGCAGGCCGCGTTCATGCTCGGCGATATTCTCCAGGCCCAGCGCCGTGACGTAGTCGACGGCGGCGGCCAACCCGATCGCCTGGACGATGGCCGGCGTACCGGCCTCGAATTTAGCGGGCAGCGGCGCCCAGGTTGATATTTCGTAGGACACGGAGCTGATCATGTCGCCGCCGCCGAGGAAGGGCGGCATTGCGTCGAGCAGCGCTTCCTTGCCGTACAGCACGCCGATCCCGGTCGGGCCATACAATTTGTGCCCGGTGATGCCGTAGAAATCGCAATCGATATCCTGCACGTCGACCGGCATATGCACGACCGCCTGCGCCCCGTCCAGCAGCACCTTGGCGCCCGCGTCATGGGCCAGCCGGGTGATCTCCTTGGCCGGTGTGACCGTGCCCAGCACATTGGACGTGTGAGTGATCGCGACCAGCTTGGTGTGGTCGGTCAGCAGCGCCTTGAAGGCATCGAGCAGGAATTCACCCTCGTCGCTGACCGGCGATACCTTGAGCGTCAGGCCGAGTTCGTCGCGCAACATCTGCCAGGGCACGATGTTGGAGTGGTGCTCCATCTCCGAAATGATGATTTCGTCACCGGATTTGAGGTTCTCGCGGCCCCATGTCCGCGCCACCAGATTGATCGCTTCGGTGACATTGCGGGTGAAGATGATTTCCTTGCGGTCGCGGGCGTTGAGGAAATCGCGCAGCGTGTCGCGCGCGCCTTCATACAGTGCGGTTGCGCGTTCGCTCAGGTAATAGGCGCCGCGGTGGACATTGGCGTATTCCGATTCATAGACCCGGCACATCGTATCGATGACCACGCGCGGTTTCTGCGCCGACGCGGCGCTGTCGAGAAACACCAGCGGCTTGCCGTGGACTTCCATCGCCAGCGCCGGGAAATCGGCCCGCACGCGCTCGATGTCGAAACCCGTGGCCAAGACCGTGTCGGCGGCGGTACGCGCCGGATTGCTTTGATCGGTCATGTGCCTACCCCTGTCTTCTTGTTCGCGCCGTCGTGGCGTCCGTCGGTCAGCCAGCCGGCGACGATGTCGCGCAAGGCGTTCCGCATCGTTGCGCGTGTAATTTCGTCGATCGTCTCCCCGATGAACGCCTCGACCAGCAGGCCGCGCGCCGTCTCCGGATCGATGCCGCGCGTCTGCAGGTAAAACAGCGCGTCCTCATCCAGTTCGCCCACGGTGGCGCCGTGACCGCATTTCACATCGTCGGCGTAAATTTCTAACTCCGGCTTGGAATCGATTTCCGCGCCGCGCGACAGCAGGAGCGTCTTGTTGATCTGGTGCCCGTCGGTTTTCTGCGCGTCACGCCGCACCAGGATCTTGCCCTGGAACACGCCCCGCGCCTGATCGTCGACGACACCCTTGTAGACCTCGCGGGACGTGCTGTCCGGCGCGGCGTGATCGATCAGCGTGGTGTTGTCCGCGTGCTGCTTGCCGCGCAGCAGATAGGTGCCGTTCAGATGGCATTCGGCGTGGGAGCCGAGAATCCGCGCGGTGATCTCGTTGCGCGCCAAATGGCCGCCGATCTGGAGGACGAAACTGTCATAGACCGCGCGCGCCGCGATTTCGGCGGTGGTCGTCGCGGTGTGCCAGGCGGCGGGGTGATCGTTCTGGAGCTTGTAGTGCTGCAGCACGGCGCCGTCGCCGATCGCCGCTTCGACGACTGTGTTCGTGAAATACGCACCGTCGCCCGCGCCAACATGGCTTTCCAGGACACAGCCATGGCTGCCCGGCTCGGCGATCAACAGCAGCCGCGGATGGAACGCCACGGGTTCGCTGCGTGCCGCACCAATGGAAATCACATGCAGCGGCCGCTCCAACGTCACGCCCTCAGCCAGGTGGACATATACCCCGTCGGCGAGCTGCGCGGTGTTCAGGGCTGCAAGCGATGCATTGCTTTCGCCCGCGATCCGGTCGAGATGTGGCTCGAGCAGGCCGTCCTGTGTCTCCAGCACATCTGCGATCCCGAGGACTGTCCCGCCCTTCGGCAAATCCGCCAAATTTGAAAGGTCCGCCCTGAACTGGCCGTTCACCAGGACCGCCACGGCGCCTTCGGCCGCAATGGTGGCGCCCACCGGCACGCTGTCGACCGCGGGTGCCTCCGCCAGCGAGGCTGCGGTGAAGCCGACCCGCGGTAAGCGATTGAGGTTGGTAAATTTCCAGGATTCCAGCCGCGGTGTGGGCAAGCCGGCCGCTGCATAGCGGTCCCGGGCGGCGGCGCGGCGATCCTGCAGCCAGCCGAGATCCTGCCGCGGCAAGGTCGCAGCCACGCCGTCCAGGTGGTCGGCGAAAGCGGTGAGGCGGGTGGATTTCGAAGCCATGATAATCCGGTCTCCAGTCACGCCGCGTCGGCGTCGGTGTATTGCGCGTAACCGCTCGCTTCGAGCTCCTGGGCCAACTCCTTGCCGCCGGATGCGACGATCCGGCCGTTGGCGAGGACATGCACGAAATCCGGCTCGATATATCCCAGCAGCCGTTGGTAATGGGTGATGATCAGCATCGAGCGATCGGGCGATCGCATGGCGTTGACGCCATCGGCGACCACCTTGAGCGCATCGATGTCGAGCCCGGAATCGGTCTCGTCCAGGATCGCCAGACTCGGTTCCAGCACCGCCATCTGCAGCACTTCATTGCGCTTCTTCTCGCCGCCGGAAAAGCCGACATTGACCGCGCGCTTCAACATTTCATCGCCGACACCGAGTTCCTTGGCCTTGCCCCGGACATGCTTGAGAAACTGCATGGCGTCGAGCTCGTCTTCGCCGCGATGTTTGCGGATCGCGTTGAGGGCTGCTTTCAAGAAGGTGGTCCCGGCGACGCCCGGGATTTCAACCGGGTATTGGAAGGCCAAAAAAATTCCTTCGCAGGCGCGTTCGTTCGGTTCCAGGTCGAGCAGGTTCTTGCCCTTGTACAGGATTTCGCCCGAGGTCACCTCGTAGCCCTCGCGGCCG
>CAYYBI010000091.1:0-3857 GCA_964469835.1 uncultured Rhodospirillaceae bacterium | reverse complement strand
AAGAACACGCCCTGGCTCGATACCGTGCTGCTGCATCCCCGCGACCGGGTCGACGTTGCGTTCGTCGCCGACAATGCGGGCGATTGGATGTTCCATTGCCATATCCTGGAGCATCAAATTGCCGGCATGATGGCGACCGTCCGGGTGGCTTGAGGCTCGACGCCGCGAGGGAGAAGGGTCGTTTCCGCCGGGGCCTTAGCGCGCGCCCCACAACATTTCGTAGGAAATGTCGTACCCATTGCCCGAGGGGGAACCTTCGAAATAAATAGAATAGAAGCTGGATTTCGGGATGCGGTAGGTGACCTCGCCCCTGCCGCCGACATGGATCGCCTCGACAAAATGTGGCTTCGTGTTGAACTCGCCGAAGGTTTCCAGAATGCCTATTCGCAGCGATCCTTCGCGAATTTCGGCATTGTATTGGGCGAAGAACGTCTGCCCCTCGAAAAAGTACATGTGCTTCAGGCCGAAGCCGCCACCGGAGCTGCTGCCAACCCCATGACCATGATAGGCGGTACTGACCTTCTCGTAGCCGAGCGCCTTGATCAGACCTGTGGCATAGGCCAGACCCAAGGCCGCAATGACGACCAGGACGAGCACCGCCACCGGCCCGGTAATTCTGCCGCGCGCAAGGGCGATTTCCATACTTCCTCACTTCCTTCGGTCTCAAATTCGGGATATAGGCCCAGTTTCGCCCTCAAATCCTGCAAATTTGTTAATCACCGCCGAATTGGCGTGACCGGAAATCAGGAGGAAGGAGCGCTTACACCGGATCCCAGGTGAATACCTGCCGCGACCGCTGTAGTTCATAGAAGCTCGGCTTGAGCGCGGGAATGCCATGTTCGTGAAGCGTCTGGCAGCTCCAGCCGCCGTCGCGATGGACCGATCGCAGCGGCCGCGTCTGACTCATCAACATGATTTCGTTTGCCCGGCAATAGAACACCTGGGCGGTAATGTCCGCGGCGTGATCGCCCATGAGATAGACGCAAAGCGGCGCGATTTTTTCGGGCAGCATCTGCTTCTGTCGCTCCACATGGGCGGCCTTGGTCGGGTCGTTGGTCGGAATTGTTTCCGTCATCCGCGTGAAGGCGGACGGCGATATAATATTGGACCGCACCCGGTAGCGCGCCATATCGAGGGCGATCGACTTCGAAAGCCCAACGATGCCCATCTTCGCCGCCGCGTAGTTCGCCTGGCCGATATTGCCGATCAGCCCCGAATTGGAGGTAAAGTGCACGAATGCGCCGGACGACTGCTTGCGGAAATGCTCGGCCGCCGAGCGCGAGACATTGAAGTAACCGGTGAGATGCACGCCGAGGACCGAATCCCAATCGTCGCGTGTCATTTTATGGAAGATACGGTCACGCAGGATGCCGGCGACGTTGATCACGCCGTCGATACGGCCGAACGTGTCGATGGCTTGTTGAACCATCGCCTGGGCGTCATCCCAATCGGCGATACTGCCGCCATTTGCGACCGCTTCGCCACCGTTCGAGATGATTTCATCGGCGATCTGCTGCGCCCGCCCAACATCGGCGCCTTCGCCGTCCACCGACCCGCCAAGATCATTGATCACGACTTTCGCACCTTCAGCGGCCGCCAGCTTCGCAATTTCAGCGCCGATGCCGCCGCCGCCGCCGGTCACCAAGATGACCTTATCCTTCACAAATCGTTCCGTCATGGGAGCGCCCCCGTTTGTAGATTTCCAAAAAAGGCGTTGATCCAATTCGAACTGGCCTCGCATTCGATGCGCACGGGCGCATCGATCGCTGTGAGGCTGAAATCACGCTACCGGTCATCACCAGCCGGGCGGCGATCGAAGAAGGACGCCTACTGTCGTCAATTTAGCGGAAATATTGCGCGCTGAGGAATAGTGCCCGATAATTGCCGGCCGCATACGCAGATCGGAGAAGCCGTATTACCGAATGCGCCTAGCGACCGTCGCCTCATGATGCATTTAGCGTACTACTAATTGGGAAATATCAACTTTCCGCGATTACCCCGCATAAATGGCAAATATCGTTGAATCAACCTCATCGCGCTCGAGACGACACTGTATCGCGTACCGGTATCGCTGACGCTTCTCAACAAGCCGGAGACCGTGGTACGCGATGCACATAAACTCTTCGACGACAGTCTTCGCTTGACCGATCCGATCACCCGCCGATTTATATCAGACTTGCCGGCCTCACTGGCGGGGGCGATCGAACACCCGCGATAAATTTGCCTCCACCCAGTGGCGCCGGCACCGATTATCTCGGCGAAAAAGGCTTAAACGATGGAACACGTGCACGCGCTGCTCCCCGTGATCCTGTTATTGCTCGTCGGTATTTTCGCGATCGCGCTCCTGCGCCCGCTTCGGCTGAGCCCGATCATCGGCTATCTCGCGGCCGGCGTACTGATCGGTCCCTTCGGTCTCGGCGTTATCGAGCAGGATGACACGACGAAGCTGCTCGCCAAACTCGGCGTCGTCTTTCTGTTGTTCGACATCGGGCTAAATTTCTCGCTGCGCCATATCTGGGCGGCGCGCCGCGATATCCTGGGTTTCGGTCCCCTCCAGGTCATTCTCTGCGGCGCCGTCCTGGCGGCGGTCCTGCTTATGTGGCGGGTCGACACCAACGTTGCGGTGCTGATTGGCGTAACGCTCGCGCTTTCGTCCACCGCCGTCGTCGCGGAGACCATCAAGGAGCGCGGCCAGCAAAGCTGTCCGGTCGGTGTCAGCGCGACCGCCGTCCTGATCTTTCAAGATATCTGCGCAATATTCCTGCTCACCTTCGCAGCATCCCTGGGCCAGAGCGACATCGCACTGGCCCCCGCAATCGGCGCCGCGATGCTAAAGGCGACCGCCGCCTTCGCTGCCGCCATTATTATCGGCCGGTTCTTCATCGGGCCGGTCTTCCGGTTTCTGGCGAAATCCAAGAACCAAGAGGTTTTCACCGTTACCGCGCTACTGATCGTCCTATTGACCGCGTCGGCGACCGGTTTACTGGGGCTTTCCCTTACCCTCGGCGCATTTCTCGGCGGAATGATCATTTCCGAAACGCCCTACCGGCACGTCATTCAGGCGGAGGTGAAGCCGTTTCGAGGACTGCTGCTGGCGTTCTTCTTTATCACCGTCGGAATGACCCTCAATCCAACGATCCTGCTGGAAAATTGGTCGCTGATCCTGGCTGCAGTGGCGGTGCTATTGATCAGCAAGATTATCCTAACATTTCTCGCCGCGCTTGCCTTCCGGGTAACCCTACCGATCGCCTTGCAAATCACATTCTTGTTGGCGTAGGGAAGCGAATTTGCCTTCGTGGTGCTGGCAACGCCGGGGATACAGGCGGCCGCGGGCGCGGAGCTTTCCGCCGTCATCCTCACCACCGTGGCGGCGAGCCTTGCCCTGACACCCTTTGTCTCGCAAATCGGCCAATACCTCACCCGACGAATCGGCGAACAAATTTGCGGCACGGCCGCATCGGCAGTCCCGAGCGGTGGCAAAAATTCGGCGCCAATCGTTGTTTTCGGCATGAATGACGTCGGCCGTCGCGTCGCCGACGGGCTGGAAGCGCACGGCATTCCCTATACCGCCTTGGAAATGGACCACAACCGTTTCGTCCGGGCGAATACCGACGGCTATCCGGTTGCCTTTGGCGATGCGGGCGATCCGAGAATGCTGGAAACCTTCGACATGGCGCAGCGTCCCGCCATCGTCATCGCCCTCCCGCGCTACGACGTCTCGGAGGGTCTTACACCGATCGTCCGCGAACGCTACCCAAATGCCACGCGATTCGTCTCCGTAGCGAATGACGCGGAAAAGGCCCGATTCGATGCGCTCGGCATGCAGGCGATTGTGAATCGCAGCATTCCGGATGGGC
>CAYYBI010000090.1:0-15370 GCA_964469835.1 uncultured Rhodospirillaceae bacterium | reverse complement strand
GCGACCGCATCGTGGTGATGAGCGCGGGCAAAATCGAGCAGGTGGATACGCCGAGTGAAATTTACCTGCATCCCGCAACCCATTTCGTCGCCTCCTTCGTCGGCATTACGAATATGGTGAGCGGTCAGGTTGACGATACCGACGCATCCACCGGCCGCGTGCGCGTGTCGCAGGGCCTCGGCGAGCCGTTCTGGGCGAGCGGTCCCAAGGATCTTATCGGCCAGCTGTCCAAGGGGAGCCCCATCACGGTCTCGCTGCGGCCCGAAGCGATCCGGGTGAACGGCGCCATCGAAGGCGACAATCCGACGATCACCGCGAAAGTTCAGGCAAGCGCCTTCCTCGGCAACCGGATTGACCTCCGCCTCGACGTCCAGGGCCAGGATTTCAGATGTCAGGTCCCGAATATGGACTTTGGCGACGAGGTAAACATCAACTTCAACTCCGACCTCGCTTGGGTGATCAGATAATGGCCACAACGACAACGGTTGAACCCGGCTCATTTTTGAGTGGAATCGGCGATCGATTTTTACGGGGCTGGGCGGATTTCCGCCTCGGCTACGCGCGCGAACCGATGAAATACACGCTGCTGTTCGCGGCGGTGATCATCCTCGGAATGCTCGTGATCTATCCGGTGTGGCTGCTGTTTCAGTTCAGCATCATCGATCCAAAAGGCGGCCTGACCGCACAGAACTACGTCGAAGTCATGCAGCGGAAGGATTTGTTCAAGGCGCTCATGAATTCGCTGATGCTGGGCGTCGTGGTTCCGGCGGGCTGCCTGCTGCTGGGCCTGCCGATGGCGTGGATGGTGTCGCGCACCAATATGCCCGGTAAGCTTTTCGTGCGCGCCTTCTCCGGCATTGCGTTCGTGATTCCGTCCTTCATCGGCACGATCGGCTGGATCTTCCTGATGGCGCCGAATTCCGGACAATTGAACAAACTCTTCATCGCCTGGTTCGGCCTCGAGAAGCCGTTGCTCGATATCTTCACCATGGAAGGCCTGGCCTTCATTCTGATCATGCATTTTTATCCGCTGGTGTTCTTCGCGGTCAGCGCCTCGCTGGACAACATGGATCCGTCCTATGAAGAGGCCGCGCGCAATCTGGGCGCCGGCCGGGTGCGAACCGCCTTGACCATTACCATGCCGCTGGTAACTCCGGCGGTGCTGTCGGGGGCGCTGCTGTGCATCCTCGACGCGCTGGCGGCGTTCGGCGCACCGGCCGCCCTCGGCTTCCCCGGCGGATTTCACGTGCTGACGACCAAGACCTACACCTTGATTCTCCACCCGCCGAAATTCGAGCTCGCCGCGGCCGTGGCGGTTCCCATCGTCTTCTTCACCGCGGCCTGCCTGCTGGTACAGAAGTGGTGGCTCGGCCGCAGCCGATACACGACGCTGACCGGCAAGGCCGGACAGGCTAGCGCCGTCGACCTGGGACAATGGCGCTGGGCGGCCTTCGGCGTCTGTTTCTTCGTGATCTTTTTCAGCGTGCTCCTACCGATGAGCGGGTTGTTCGTCCTGTCGCTGCTGAACACTTTCGGCGCGCCGATCGAATTCCGCAACATGGTGTTGGACAACTATGAGATCTTCTTCGACGACACCTTCATCGTAATCCAGTCGATCAAGAACAGCTTCATCCTGTCCATCAGTACTGCCACGCTCTGCGTCATGCTCGGCATCGCCTATGTTTGGATTGTCGAACGGACCGAGATTGTGGGGCGCGGCTCGGTGACGGTTATCATCATGATCACTTTCGCCTTCCCGGCGGTGGCCATGGGTGTCGGTATCCTGATCGGCTATATCAATTGGCTATACGGCAGCCTGTGGATTCTGTTCGTGGCTTATATGGCGAAGAAGATTCCGTTCGCCTACATCTTCCTGCGAAACGCCATCAAGCAGATCATGGAAGAGCTTGAAGAAGCGGCGCGGATCTCGGGGGCAAGTTGGGCCCGCATGGTCTGGGACATCACCATTCCGCTCATGAAGACCGGCATGTGGGTCGCCTGGGTGTTGATCTTCTCGATCGCGCTGCGGGAGCTCGCCATGTCGATCCTACTCGCCCAGCCCGGTACGGAAACCATGGCGGTTGCGGTCTACCAGTTCCTCGATGACGGCGCTGTCGAGCACGCGGCCGCCGTCTCGGTGTTGATTGCCTTCCTCAGTGTGGTGACGGTGGTAATCGCCCGTAAGATCGCCGGTAAGGGCGCGCTGGAAGTCGATTAAGGTCCAGCCAAGGCGGCTTTGGAAACGATCGCGCGCGGGACCATCCAGAGGGCTAAAATTGCGACGGCCCGGGCTCCTAGTGGGAACCCGGGCCGTAACATCGTGTTTTTCTAATTCGGGGATACTTAGTGCTTGGCCCTCACCCTCAGCGGCCTTTTAGTCCCTATCCCGTCTAACCGTTAAGCGCCACTCCGTTGCCTGCAAAACCGGATTCCATTGCCCAAATGGCGGCCTGCGTGCGGTTTTGAACATTGATCTTCCGCAGCAGCGATTTCATGTGAATCTTCACCGTCGATTCCGTAATTTCCAGGCGCCGTGCGATGAGCTTGTTCGAATCGCCTTCGAGAAGGCATCCCAGAATTTCACTCTCACGCCCGGTCAAGTTATGCTCTAGCTTCCTGACCGGCGTCGCTCGCCGTTCAAGACCGCCGTTCATCCAAAGCTTTGCCAGCTCGGTCGCAAACACCTTTTCACCCAGCAAGATGAGTTGCATCGAATGCAGCAAAGCGTCCTTGGAAATGTCGCTGAGCAGGTAGCCACTCACGCCTGCACCAAGACACGCGCTGAACTCCTCGGCGACCAATGATTCCGCCATGACCAGAATGTGGGTATCCGGCAGCGCCTCATTAATCGACCGTACCGCCGTGGCAGGGTCTTCGTCACCATGCGGACGAGCGTACAGTACCAGATCGGGCGTGCCACTATCTTGAATGGTCTGCTCGAAATCGGCGTAGCTATCCAACTCGCCTTCGATCACGAATGTGTCGGAGTCGAGGTAACTCCTCAGGCCGTGCCTGAAAAGATTAGACCCTCCCACCAAATATATTTTTACTTGAGACATTCTGTAGTATCCCCAAATGTCGCCTCTCCCAATAAAAGAAATCTTAGTATTAATGCCTGGCAAAAGTCATTTAAATTTTGGATTAATATTTTAGAAATAAGTTATATTACTAAAGTATACAGATTATGTCGAAAGTTTATATTTTAAAACATCGAACGGGGAAAATTCCTATAGTGCGGATTTAGTCACGAGATTTACCCGCCAAATTTGCAAATTGCGCGGGAAATTATGCCGTAAGCCAGAAACCGAGATGGTGCGAGGTTGGTGTCGGGTCGCCCCTTGCCCGATGTAGTGATCGAAATCACTGGTCAATTATCTAAAATACAATATAAATTTTAGATAAGCATATGTATCCCCAACGCATATGTTTTCCCTATTGCGGGAAAGTCGAAAGTACCGAGGCCGCAGCTAACCCTGCGGCCTTGGGCTTTTTTCGTTCCAAACCGATAAATTACGACGGCGGTCAGAATACCGGCGGCTGATCGTGCGCGGGCGCGCCGACCGCGCCTGCCCTATCATCAGTGCTCCAGACTCAAGCCAAACGGGCCGCTGCGGCGCCCGACAGGCGACGAATTCAGTTTATCAAGATGAGAGGAAACAGGGGATCATGCCGACCAAAATCGACCGCCACTACGACCGCCGGCGAGAAAACGTCAATGAAGAGTCCGAGAACTCGGCTCCGACAGCTGCTTGTTGACCGCATCCATTATACGCCGCCAAAAGCTTATGCTGTCGATATTGCCCATATCATTCAGTTCATCGGCCTTCATCGCGACCAGAGCACGAACATCGGCACCGTGCTGCTCGATCAGCATGCGCGCAACCAAATCAATATCGGGTTTTACCAGCACCAGAAACCTCCCAATTTCCAAGCATTCTATTATCGTCCCCGTTAACCAAACCCGATGTGATCTTCGTCACTCTTGGGGAAATTTTCCGACTGTAGGCCAATGCTCGAACACATGACGGCCGGTTGATGAACCGGCCGATTGCTAAGTACGAAGGGTTGGACGGGATCGCGCCCGGGAAAGGCTAGTGAACGCGCCCCGTGTATTCATTTTCCAAGAGGACGTCGACCGCCCGGGCAACCCGCATCCAGGAATTTCCACCTTGGATATCGTCGCCGAACAGGAGTTTTTCCGCGTTGTTGCGGGCATGACGCAGGGCGCAATCACCGTGCTGTTCGATAAGCAGTTTGGCGAGGCGCCAGCTTTCTAATTTGCTAATCATGTCGTTTCTATACATAGCTATTTCCAACTAGATAAAATTTAGAACACATCTTATGGGTCGCCGAAGTGACACCAGTCACTCAGGGCGACCGCAAGATGGCCTCCCCACCTGTGATATTTTGCAGCACACGGCGATTTTTCAATTAACTTCGGACGCTTGCGGGTCGTTGGCGCAAAATACTGGCAATTGGTTAAGATACGATTTCCGGCTAAAATCCAGTGCACATTGATGAAATCACGCAATGCCGGCACGGGCGGCAAACCGTCCGAACTCAAGGGCACAATGCGAAAGACAACGAAATTTGGACGGACCGTTCTGGAATTGAGCCGGCGTATCGTGCCATGCGGCCTGATTATCTTGGCTACGGCGTGCTCATTGCCGGACAAAAAATCGGATCCGGCGACCCGCTCTTTGACGGCCGAACTGCCGCCCGCAGAGTTGCCAACTTATGCTAAAGGTGACCGCTTCACCTATGATAATCCGGAAGAAAGCTGGACTGTGGAAAGCATACGGAAAGGCCTGATAGCATGGCGCAGTTCCGGTGGCAGCACGCAAAAACGGCTCTTCGATCCAATTCTGCCGCCAATTATCTGGGAAGGACCCGGCCAGCAAAAAGGAACACGGAAACTTCTCGAATGGAGTGGCAGCCTGTTTCCAATGAAAGCCGGCAATAAGATGACCTTCAAGACCGCGGTTCGATCTAACGGTCGCCCTGGACAAACGGTGTACGTCTGGAACTGCTATGCCGGCAATCCGCGCATGATATCGATCCCGGCAGGCACATTTGCGGCATTTCCCACCTACTGCCGCCGGAACGATGGCCGAAAGATGCAGTCGTACTACGCCCCTGCGGTCAAAGCGGCCGCATCCATCAAAACGATCACAGCCAAGGGCCAGGAAACCCTGCGGCAGCTGACCGCGACACAAGTGGGCCGCGGCACCCGTATCTCGGCACGCTCCGGAGAATCACTGCCAGGCGGATGGTCCACGGCCGCTATTGCCGAATGGCAGCAAGACAGTCCATCCCCCCGGCAAAACCCGGCAAAACAAACCACCCGTCCCAGCCGGACGCGAAATGCCGAAAGTCGTCCCGTCCCGGCAAAACCTGCCAAGAAGGTTGCCACCGCCACGCCAAGGATCGTACCGCTCCCCAAATTGCACGCTCCAAAACCGCTGTTCGGGGCGCACCTTGGCTCGTTCTCGACTGCTGCGGGCGCCAAGCGAGCGTGGCGCATTTACGGCACAGCCCATAAGCGGCTCCTGTCCAAACAAGCGCACGCCGTGATTCCCGTAGATCTGGGAAAGCCGAAGGGCATATTGTACCGGCTCGTCGCCGCACCAGAGGAAAACCGCAAAAATGCGTTGGCGCTGTGCCGTGCGATTAGGAAGGATAAAGGATTTTGCCGGGTGATCCCCACGGAGCGTTGAACCCGTGACCGCAGACCATACCACCTCCTCCCCTACCGGTGTTCTCGTTGTCTGGAACGATGTAGCCGCTGCGGCGGAAGATGAATACAACGCGTGGTACTGGGCGCAACATCTGCCGGAAAGGGTCGGTATCCCGGGCTTTCATTCGGGCCGGCGGTATATCGCCGACTCACCCGGACCGCGGTATTTAACCTGGTACCCGCTCACCTCGATCGACGTGCTTCGCTCACCGGCGTATCAAGCGCGGCTGGAAAACCCCACAGAATGGACCCAGCGCATGATGCCGTCCTTTCGCAACATGTGCCGAACCGGCTGTCATCTCCGCGCGGAATTAGGCGGCGGATTGGGCGCCGCCGCGCTGGTCCTGTCTATAACACCCTTAGAGTCGACCGCGCCCAATGCGTTAGTGGCCCATATGGCCGACACCGTGTTCCCGACCCTTTTGGATGTCGCCGGCTTCGTACGGGCGCAATTGTGGCAAGGGGATGCGGATGTCAGCCGCACCGATACCGCCGAAAGCGCCCTGCGGCATCGCGAAGACGATATGGCGGGCTGGACCATATTCGTGGAGGCCACCGATCGCGCGGCGCTCGACCGGGCAGCGTGCAAACTCGCCGAATCGGCGCTCCCGGACCAGGCGGTTCATGAACGACCGGTATTCTACCGGTTGCTGCACGCCCTGCCCTGACGCGATCAGCCGATCGGCTATTTCCGGCGGTTGATGAAGGCGGTCATCAGCCGACGCGGCTCATCCGAACGGTAGGAATCGACGTAAGCCTGAATGCCGGCGCGGGCGCCATCGGTAACCGACATCCGGTCCCAGTCGATGATCAGGCGTTTCTGGATGCGAACCGCGCGCGGTCCGCAGGCGAGCAATGACGCAACCCACCCTTCCACGGCGTCGTCGAGGGCGTCGTACGGCACGCATTTTTGCAGGAAACCAAAGCGGTCCGCTTCCGCCGCGTCGATGTGATCCCCCGTCAATACCAGCTCGACCGCCTTGCCCCAGCCAATGACGCGCGGCAGTACCGAGGCTTCCATGCCGGAGGGAATCCCGAAGCGCGTTTCCGGCATGCCGAATTTAGCGTGATCGGCGGCAACCCGCATATCCGCGCAGGCCGCGATTTCCATTCCCGATCCGAAACAATATCCGTTGATGCGCGCGATGACCGGTACCGGAAATGTGCGTACCGCATCGCAGACCCGGTGGGTCTTCGTCGCCGAGGCTTCCGCATCCGCGACGTCGAAATTTGCCATCTCGGCGATATTCGTGCCGCCGACGAAAGATCTGTCACCGGCGCCTGTCAACACCAGCGCGCGAAGGCTTTCGTCGTGCTTCAGCGACGCCATTACGTCGATGAAACGCTGTTTTCCGGCAAGTCCCAACGCATTGCGCTTTTCCGGGTTGTTGAAGGTCACCCAGGCAATCCGCCCTGCTTCGCCCCGGTCGTCAAAATGCAGCTGAATCAGGGAATCGGTCGCATCTATCATGAATTTTGGTCTCTCCCGATTGATGGCGGCGTCATGCGCACCAATTCGCCGCCAATGCCAAAAGATGAGAACGGCAATGCGGCCATTTCTCCTATACACTCATTGCGACAGGGGAGGAATGTTCCAATGACAACGCACAGTGAAGCGGCGCTCGACCTATCGAAAGTCCAGGCGGCGGAAGCCGGCTTCGACCCGGGCGCACTCGACGAAGCCGTCGATTTCGCGCTAACGCAGGCGGAGACACCGTGGCCGACCGATTTGAGCGCTGGTCTCGCCGCCTCCGGCGAGCACGAACCACCCCCCTGGAACGAAATAATCGGCCCGACGCGGCCGCGGGGCGGCCCAAATGGGATGATCGTTCGGAACGGGCGCGTTGCGGCCAAATGGGGCGAAGTCGACCGTGTCGACATGACCTTCAGTGTCGCTAAGAGCTATCTCGCCCTTCTCGCGGGTATTGCCGTCGCGGACGGCTTAATTCGCGATTTGGACGACCCGATCCGGGATTACGGGCTCGACGACGGTTACGATATGCCCCAAAACAACGCGATTACATGGCGCCACATGCTCACGCAAACCAGTGAATGGGAAGGCACGCTGTGGGATAAGCCGGATCTCATCGACCGGAACCGGCAGGTCGGGGTCGGTGCGGATAATTCCCGGAAAGGCACCCATAGAACCCTCCAGACACCAGGAACTTTCTGGGAATACAACGATGTCCGCGTCAACCGCTTCGCCCTCTCCTTGATGCAGCTATTCCGCCGCCCCCTGCCCGACATTCTCCGATCCAGAATCATGGCGCCGATCGGCGCCTCCGACACTTGGCAATGGCATGGCTATCAGAATTCCTGGACCGCCATTGATGGAATCCGGATGCAATCAGTGCCCGGCGGTTCCCATTGGGGTGGCGGCCTGTGGATCTGCACTCGGGACCATGTACGGGTTGGCCAATTGCTGTTGCGCGGCGGCGCCTGGAACGGCAAGACACTCGTACAGCCGGAATGGATCGACGCCCTCCGGCAGCCCTGCGATATCAATCCCAAATATGGCTTGCTGTGGTGGCTCAACACCGACCGCGGCCATTACGCCAGCGCACCGGAATCCAGCTATTTTGCGGTTGGTGCCGGTACCAGCGTCATCTGGATCGACCATGACCTGGATTTGGTCATGGTCGCGCGATGGATCGACCAAACCAAGATCGACGCCATGATTGCCCGGGTTCTCGACGGGATCCGCTGAATTGGCCCTGGAAGGCCGCAGATCTGCGGTTTTCCGTCAGAAATTTTCGAGCCAGGGCCGTAATTCGATCTCCCAGCTCCAGGCGCTCCGGTGCTGCCGGTGCACATGAAGGTAGGTCTCGGCAATTGCGTCCGGGTCGAGCAGCCCGTCATCGCCGCGCCCCTCCGCGCGTGGGTCGTCTGGCCCTTGCCGAATGCCACCGTCGATTGGGAAATGGGCGACATGGATGTTTTGCGGCGACAGTTCCCGCGCCATGCTCTGCGCCAGGCCGCGAAGGCCGAATTTGCCCATCGCAAAGGATGAGGAATTCGGATAACCCTTGTAACTGGCCGACGCACCGGTAAAGAGAATCGAGCCGGACCCTCGGGCGATCATGGCCTTTGCTGCGGCCTGCCCCACCAGAAATCCACCAAAGCAGGTAACCAGTATGCCGGTGCGCACCTCATCCGGGTCGAGTTCGGTTACCGGATTGCGGCCGCCCCGATTGCTCGCATTATAAACGACCACATCGGGCACGCCGACATCGCTCGCGGTTTTGGCGAACAACGCGTCGACATCCGCCGGATTGCTGGCATCGCAGGGATAGGCGGTCGCGCCGGTGGCCTTCATCAACGGGGCCAGTTTTTCCACATTTCGCGCCGCCAAAACGACCTTCATGCCCTCGCGGGCGAACAGCCGGGCAAGCGACGCGCTGAGCCCCTGACCACTACCGACAATTAACGCAACCTGAGTAACGGGCATCACAGCACCTCCTTTCAACCTGTGGCATTCTAACATCATTGCAGGGCGTCGGGTCTTCGGAACCGGACGAATTTTCTGCACCTAGATATAAGCAATTTTAGATAAATATCAGAAAGATTTATCATTATGCCAACCAAAACACACAAATCGAATTTCATCGGCACTTGCATGACGCTGATCTGCGCTTTTGGCGGCATTGCGGGTCTTTCTCAGAGTGCGGCGGCCTTGGAAAAGGTTCACCGCGGGGTCACCTTAGAGGCGATTGCGCCGCAGGCCGGTGAGACCGCCAATATGGGCATCGTCTCGCAATCCGACGGGCTCGACCGTATTTCCAGCGCCCTCGACCTGATTTATTCCAAGTCAATGCGGAACGCCGCGAAGATCGAGGGCCTGAAGCACCACGGCCGGGTTCGGCTCGTCTATGCGCCAAACCAGGTGCAGGACGGTACCCGGTTGAACAGCGGCAAAGCCGCCTACTATGCGCCGGATTTCCGGACGCAGGGCGCGGACAAGTCCGGCGAGCGCTTCGTCGTGGTCATCAAGCACATGGGCTTGAACTGGAGCACCGCCGAACTCGCGGGCGTGATCGTCCATGAATTGTCGGGCCACGCCCGTCAGGACCTGATGAACCGTATCGCCGGAAGCGACACCAATGATCTCGAGTGTGAGGCGAGCCTCCATGAGGAAAGCGCTTATCAGGACCTTGCGGTCGAGAAATCTTCTCGCGGCATGGTGAAATTCCGCCAAATTCTTGAAAATCGCTTCTGCGCCAACTTCCGCGCCTATATGCAGCGGGCGACGCCCGAGCAGATGCCGCTTTGGGACATGGTCAGCCTCGACGTCAAAGCCTTGCTCAAGAACTTCCGGGCGTATCGGAACGCTCCGAAAAGCGAACAGGACGTCAGCCTTAATCTTCGATAAAAGTCGTAAATTCCTCGACAGGAGCGCGCTCGGTGACGAATTTGTTCACCGGCGCGCTTTCGTCTGCGTAGCCGATGGACATGCCGCAAATCACGATGTGATCGTCGGGAATTCCCAGATGCCGTCTGATGATCCTGTGGTAGTCGCTGAACGCGGCCTGCGGGCAGGTATGAAGCCCATGGCCCCGCGCGCTGATCATGATGTTCTGCATGAACATGCCGTAATCAAGCCAGCTTCCGATTTCCAGCCGCTCGTCGATCGCAAAGATCATTCCCACCGGCGCGTCGAAGAACATGTAATTCCGTGCCCGCTGCGCCTTCATCTTTTCCGTTTCGCCCCGCTCGATGCCGATGGCACCGTACATTCCCCAGCCGACCGTGCGGCGGCGGGTCTTATAGGGCTCGAAGAATTCGTCGGGGTAGTATTTCCAACTGCGCCCATGCCCCTTCTCGCCCCGCTCGAAGGCGTCGACGATGTCCCGGCTGAGCGCATACTTTTTCTCGCCTGTCACGACGTAAACCTTCCAAGGCTGCATATTGGTGCCGCTCGGCGCACGGGCGGAAACCTCCAAGATCCGTTCGATTAAGGCACGGGGTACCGGTTTCGGCAGGAACGCCCGCACCGACCGCCGGCTGGCAATGGCCTCATCGACCGACCCGGCGACATCGGCTTCCTCGGGAAAGGTTTCGGGTTTGGATTTCGCAGTTGTGCTCATGCGTTTCCTATTTGTAAGTGTCTGCGGGGCGAGAGTCCTAGCCTATTCTTGCGCTGCCGTGTAGTGGCGGTTCGGCGCCAATAGCATTTTCACCATATAGAATTTCACTAATGGCGCCGGTTCGGCCCTTCCCTTTGACTGCCTATTTTCATATCGCCAAAGTGTCGCCAATATAGCCACAGCCACGGCAAAAAGGCCGGACAAGAGTGCGAAGGGTACCTCAGGTGTCTCTGACATATAAGGACGTTGCGGAAATCCTCCGAATCATCGACGAAAGTGACGTCGAAGAATTGATATTGGAGGTCGGCGATTCAAAAATCGTCGTTCGGCGTCATGCCGCAGGAGGAACCGGCCAAACGACGGCGATATCCGCTCCTGCGCCGATAGCCGAAACCCCGCCCCTCCCCAAGGAAACAGCACCGCCCGCCGCACCGTCCGCAGAACAAAGCGGCACACCGACCGCCAAGGGAACGCAATTGCGCGCGCCCATGGTCGGCACCTTCTATCGGCGACCGGCCCCGCAAGAACCGTCCTATGTCGAAGTCGGTGATATGGTCCAGCAAGGCGATCCTATCTGCCTTATCGAAGTCATGAAGCTCTTCACCACCCTCGAAGCCCCGGTATCCGGACGGATCGTTCAGATTGGGGCGGAAAACGAGGACCTCGTGGAATTGGATCAACTGCTCTTCGTGATCGAACCGGCCTAAACCAGCGACAAGACACCCCTCAAGCGCCACGCCGCAGCCGCAGCCGGAAATCCTTTTGCTCAATCGCGACGTAGCCCGCGGCCGGACGATCCATAAGTTCCCGGATCAGGGTCACAAAAGGTCGGCCCGCAATGGAATATTCCTCGCCGCCACGATCCGCGGCGTACATCGCATCGACGTCCATTTCGGGAAAGGAATGGCGGAGCAGCAATTCTTCGTCGTTCACACCTGGGTATCGCGCCCGCAAACCCGGCAATGCCGGGCCGGGTACCGGCGGCTCCAACGCAATCGATTTGGAGCCCCGCTCGACGAGACGATCCATGACGACGCCGTCGATTGGCGCATTCAACTTCCCGTAATATCCGAGCGCGAATTTCTTCAGCGCGTCCGGCACGCGGCCGTAGCGATCACCGGAAATGACGTTCAAGGTCGCCTGCACGCCAACGAATTGCGAGAAGGGCGTCACCATGATTGGCCAACCCAATTCCTCGCGCACCCGGCCGCACTCGTCCAGCACTGCGCCCAATCGATCCCCCAATCCCGCCGCCTCGAGTTGCGCGGCAAGATTGCTGAGCACGCCGCCGGGGATCTGATGGTCGAAATTTGCGGCATCGTAATCGTTCGGGCGACCGGGCGGCTTGCCCTCAATCTCGGCGAGTTGCGTCAGATAGGCGCTCACCTCGTCGATGGCGTCCGCCTGCAAGGTCACGTCGTACCCGAGATGGCGCAGATTGCGCATGGTCGTCTGGACGGCGGGCGGCGCGTTTCCATCCGCGACTGGCGCGACGCAAGTGTACAGGGTTTCCACGCCATGCCGGACCGCCTCGATACAGGTCCGTTGCGCCAGCCCAATGAGGTTGTGGACATGCAGCGCAAGCGGCACGTCGCCGATTGTGCGCTTCAATGTCGGCACCAGCGTCGCCGCGCGTTCCGGCGTCAGGATGCCGCTGGTATCCTCGATAACCAATTCGTCCACACCGGCGCGATCGAGAAACTCCTGGGCCTTTTCGGCATAAAATTCATCGGTGTGAATTGGGCTGACACTGAAGATCAGCCAACCACCGGTATGGGCACCCAACGCCTTGGCATGCGACAGGCTCCCGACAAGGTTGTCGAGATCGTGCAACCCATCAAACGCAATGAGACGGGATATGCCGTTGGCAACCAACCGCTCGACAAAGAGTTCCATGATGTCGTCCGGCTCCAGCTCGAACCGGAGCGCACATTTGCTACGGATAATCGCCTGACGCGGTGTCGCGCGGATGGTCTCACGCATCAGCCGCATGCGTTCCCACGGATCCTCGCGCAGATAGCGAACGCAGGCATCGAAATGAACCGCCCCCATAACTTCCAGCGCGTCGAAGCCCGCCTCATCCATCTTGCGCAGGATCGGGCGCATCATGGCTGTGCTCATCCGCGTCGCCCAGAGACATTGGTGGCCATCGCGCAGAGTGGTATCGATAAATCGGATTTCAGACATCGTATTCGATGCTGCCTTCACGCCGCTGCCAGATCAAGATCAGCAGGCCGCTTATGCCGTTGATAGAGGACATCGACCGCGACGCAAACGCGTAGACACTGTCAAAATATTGCGGTAAACACCCTGTTAACCGCAAAATCTTGTGATTACACTGATGATCATGTGTAACCTACGACACTACTCGGCGATCCTGCTGGTGCCGTTCCTGGCATTCTTCTTGGCGGGATGTTTTTTCAATACTGCAAAAATTCGTTCACCCCGCGGCGGAACCAACGCGGAATCTGCGAAATTCGAACCCGTCCACGATATTCCCATCCCCTCCAATTCGATACTGGACCACGACAAATCGCTCGTGCTCAGCACCGAGGAGCAGTGGATCGGCCGGTTGGTGCTCGACGTTGAAAGCTCCATGGCCAAGGTATTTTCCTATTACGCCAGCCATATGTCCGAGTTGGGTTGGGAGCCCGTTTCCAGCATCCTGGCGGAGAACAGCGTGCTCACCTTTGTTCAGGGCGAACGGGTCGCAACGGTGCAAATCGCCTCGGGAACGATCAGCGGCGCGATAGTCACAGTGACGATGACGCCACGGCAACCGGCGAACGTGGCCGGCAAGGACGACAAAGGCGGTGCGGTGAAGGATACCAGCGTTCAAGCAGACCGTCTGCCCAGCTCGCGTAATGCGAACGACGGTACGCAGGGGCGCGTCTCCGAAAGCAGGCGCCCATCCAGTCAGCAGGCGCAACCATCCGGGACGCCCCGCTGGATTCGGCGATAGACCGTCAGACCCGACAAAGTTATGCCGCAATTGCGTGGCCTCCTAATCTTGCGATATCGGCACGCAGGGATCACATGCCGAAAGAGCATTCGGTAATCAGTGGAATAAGGATCAATCATGAAAAAAATTGGAATCGGACTGGCGGTTATCGTTGTCTTGGTCGCGGGCGGTATATTTTACGTTTGGTCGAATTTGGGTTCGATCATCAAGAATGTGGTGGAAACCGCCGGCACTGAAGTAACCGGCGTTAAGGTTTCTCTCGACGCTGTGGATGTGGACAAGCTGACCGACGGAGCCGCCGGATTGCGTGGCCTGACGGTCGCCAATCCCAAAGGTTTCAAATCCGATTACGCCTTCAAACTTGGCGCCGTCGCAGTCAAGGTCGATGCGACTACGGTCGCGAATGATGTCATCGTCATAAATGAGGTCGTCATTGCGAAACCGCAAGTGATTTACGAGTTCGGTTCGGGCGGTAGCAATATCGCGGCAATTCAGAAAAACGTCGAACGAAATGCCGGCGGCGGCTCGGGATCTGCAAGTGGCAAATCCACGGCAAAATCCGACAAGTCGGGCAAGAAAGTGGTCATTGAGAATCTTTACATCCGGGGAGGCGCAATCAACGTAAGCGCTGATTTTCTGGGTGGTAAGAAAGTTAGCACCCCACTCCCCAATATTCATCTCGAGAACATCGGCAAGTCGGGCGGCAAAATAAACGGCGCCACGCCGGCCGAGGTTGCTGAAAAGATCATTGCCGCGATCAGCAAGGGCACGACCGGCGCCGTCGGCAAGATCAACATTGGATCGGTAAAAGATGCGTTGCGTGGCGCTACCGATACGCTGACTAAAGGTGCGCCCGGTATCACCAAAGGGGCCGCCGATATTTCCAAGGAAGCGGAAAAGGGTTTGAAAAATCTTTTCGGGAAATGATCCCGATGGCACATCGCGGTTGAAAACGGGGCGCCGGATCACAACGGGCCCGGCGCCCGCATTCATGTCAGTCTTCCGGGAAGCTGTGCTTCAGAAGGCTCACGACCGGTATCATGCGACCGATAGCATTGCGAATGAAGTCGTCTAGGATCGCCTCCAGCGCCGCCCGGTTCGATTCATCGGCTCCGCCCTGCCCGTCCAAATGTCCCGCCAGCGCCTGCGCGCGACGCTGGCCCTCGGTCAGCACGGCGGCAATGTGTTCGCCCAGCCGGCCATCCGCGTCGAGCGGGGCGATGCTTGCCCAATACAGCGCGAGATAGCCCGGCCAATGGGCGAGATGGCGCGGCATGCTGACCAGAATATGATCGTCGCCGCCCGCCCCAAGCCGGTTCACCTCGCGCACCAGCGATGCGGTGGCGGGCGCCATATCGTCCAACGCCAGGAGCGCCGGCAATTCCCCTTTTATCGATCGTTCCGGCACGCCGCGGATCGCACGCGGCGCGGCCTGAGCTTGCCTCGTCCCCCGTCGAGATCGCGCCACAACGCTCGTCGTCTTCGACGTTGCAGCCGACACTTGCTCCCGCCGAACAGCCCGCGCCAGGTGCAAGCTCGACCATCAACGAGCCAGCAATAACGCGCGCCGACGTCTCGCACGTGCCC
>CAYYBI010000089.1:0-2941 GCA_964469835.1 uncultured Rhodospirillaceae bacterium | reverse complement strand
CGCTCGCGGCCGGCCGGCTCGCCAACCTCAGCGTGCAGCAGATCGCCCAGGCACAGGGCATCACGCTCAGCATGGCCGGCGGCAGCCTCGAATTCCTCGCGGACGGCGCCTGGACCAAGCGCCAACATCCCGGCTGGGCCGGGGTGTGCGGCATCACCGCCGCCGCAATGGCCAAGCAGGGCTTCGCCGGTCCGAAACAGGCTTATGAAGGCCGCTACGGTCTCTTCAACTTGCATCTCGGCACCCATATCGGCGCCGACGCGCCGTTCGATCTCGCGACCTGCACCAAGGGGCTGGGCGAGGAGTGGGAATTGCTGAACGTCGCGTTCAAGCCCTATCCGGCCTGCCATTTCAATCACGCCTTCGCCGACGCCGCGCTGGCGCTCAGGTCCGAACATGGGCTGACGCCGGACGATATCGAGTCCGCCACAGGCCTGATCGGCGACGGTCAGGTGCAGGTCGTGTGCGTCCCGGAGGAGGCCAAGCGCCGCCCGGCGAATGCGTACGAGGCCCAGTTCAGCATCCACTATATCATCGCCGCCTCGCTGGTGCGCGGCCGGTTCACGCTCGACGAACTGGATCCGGAAGCCTTTACCGATCCGGAAATCCTCGCGCTGTGCGACCGGGTGAGCTATGCGGTCGATGAGAACTCGAACTTCCCCCGGTATTATTCCGGCGAGGTCGTGATCCACACCAAGGACGGCCGGGAATTACGCCATCGCGAACCGCACAATCGCGGCTCCGACGCCAATCCGCTGTCGGCGGAGGATATCCTCGGCAAGTACTGGTCGAACGCCACCCGCGCGGTCAGCACGGCGCGCGCCCAACGCGTGCTCGATGCGGTTATGGAGCTCGATACCGCGTTGGATCTGGAGGCGTTGGGTGACGCGCTCTGTTTGGATTGACGATATCGGCCAACCGGATTTTCCGCATCCTTCGTCAGGCTCAGGATGAGGAAAATCTTCAGATGCCGAGCGGGGATGGTCGTCGATGGAGCGGCCTCATGCTGAGCCTGTCGAAGTATGCGGCCGCGCTTTTGCGGATTCTTTCCCAACGCGCGCAGGCTGAAGTGGCGCGATCATGTCGAATAGAATGGAAGGAGAGGACCGCACCATGTTGATGTCGGCGGAAGGTTTTCGGGAATCGCTGCGGGAATATTCGCCGCGCGTCTATGTCGACGGCGACGCGGTGCCGTCGGTTGCCGACGAGCCTCGGCTGGCGCCGGGTGTCGCCGCGATCGGCGTGACCTACGACTTCGCGCTGGAAAGCGACTACCGGCAGATCATGGTCGGGGCGCAGCATACCAGCGGCAAGGACGTGAACCGCATGCTGCACATCAACCGCAGCACGCAGGATTTGCTGAACAAGCTCGAAGCGGTGCGGCTGGTCTGCCGCGAGAGCGGCTGCGCCCAGCGCTATCTGACCCATGATGCGCTGAACGCGATCTATCAGACCACGCACCGCATGGACGCGGCGAACGGCACCGACATTCATCAGCGGTTCGTCAATTACATGCATACGGTGCAGGAACGCGACCTGACCTGCGGCGTGGCGATGACCGACGGTAAGGGGGACCGCTCGCTGCGCCCGCACCTCCAGTCGAACCCGGACTCCTATGTCCGTATCAAGCAGCGCCGCAAGGACGGCATCGTCATCAGCGGCGTCAAGGCGATCGTGACCGGTGCGCCCTATGTGCATGAATATCTCGTCATGCCGTGCCGCAACATGATCGCGGAAGACGCCGATTACGCCGTCTGTTGCGCCGTGCCGGTCGATGCCGAAGGTATTACCGTCATTTCGCGCGCGGCCGGGCGCCCGGGCGAAAGCGCGGCCAAGTTCAGCGCGCGTTATGGACAGTCGACCGGGGTGGTCGTGTTCGAAGACGTCTTCGTGCCCTGGGACCGAGTCTTCCTGGCCGGCGAATGGGAGCATTCGCAACTCCTGACCACCACCTATGCGACCCACCATCGCCACAGTTGTATCGGCGCGCGCGCCGGGTTCGGCGACCTGCTGATCGGCGCCGGCGTGCTGATGTGTGAGGCCAACGGGCTGGAGCCCGAGGCCACACCGCACCTGCGCGACCGGCTGGTCGAGTTGATCAAGATCGTCGAGGGCTTCTATGCGTGCGGTGTTGCCGCCTCGACCTATGGGGAAGCTGATGCGTCCGGCACGTTTCAGCCGGAAGCGGTGTTCGCCAATGTCGGCAAGCTGCTGCTGGCGACGCAGATCTACGACATGCACCGGATCGCGCATGAGGTGTCGGGCGGGCTGATCGTAGCGTTGCCGGGTCCGGATGAAGACCACAATCCGGAGACCGGCGGTAAGCTCGCCGACCTGCTGACCGCGCGTCCGGATGTGCCGTACCAGCAGCGCATGGACGTGGCGCGCCTGATGGAAGACCTGACCGCGTCGGGCGAGGCGGGATGGTATTCGGTCATCAGCCTGCATGGCGGCGGATCGCCCGAGGCGATGAAGCGCGAGATCTACCGCAACTATCCAATCGAGGACCGGGTCACGGTTGTCGAACGCCTGCTCGACCGGGGCGTCCTTGCCGGCGAGGACGGCAAGCCATCCCGCAACCGCCAGCCCGGCCGCTGCTGCGTTGAGGGCTGCGCGGTTCCAGTGCCGCCGAAATCGCCGAAGGCGCTCGCCGCGGCGGTCAAGCGCAAGCCGGAGGCCGCGGAGTAGGCGGCCGTCGCACACTCGGCAAGGGAGCGACCGCAATGGAGTTCGGGCTGACCGATATTCACTACGTTGTCGGTGATGTCGCCGGCGGCCAACTCATCAAGCACCGGGCGATGGCGCCGGAGTCGATCGTCGTCGATCGCGACGTCCTGACTTGCGGACCGCTGACACCGATCGGGGACTTCGCGGAATGGGTCGCGCTCCGCGAAGTGTTTTGGCGCGCCGCCTGTGCGCCAGCTGATCCGCCGCCGCAACC
>CAYYBI010000088.1:0-7425 GCA_964469835.1 uncultured Rhodospirillaceae bacterium | reverse complement strand
GCCGGCTCGGCGCGCTCGGGGACCATGCGCGTGCCGGCGTGACGGCCGCCATGAAGGAAGCGGGGATGCCGGGCCAGGTAACCGGCATGGGGTCCTTATTCCGTATTCACGTGCATGACCGGCCGCTCAGCGATTACCGGTCCATGTTGATGACGCAGGACGAGAAGGATCGCCTCGCCGCAATCGTCGACCATATGCGCGATAACGGCGTCTTCGTGAACGAACGGGGCGTATGCTCGTTGTCGACGCCGATGGGCGAGGCCGAGATCGATGTCTTTCTGGAATGCTTCAAGACAGCGATTGCCTCTGCGCACGGCATCACGAATGCGGCGGACTAGGCGAAACCAAATCTGGGGAGAGACGGGTAATGTCGGATAACTGGGTAGTGTGGTTCAACGGAAAGATCGTGCCCGAGACGGAGGCCCGCGTGCCGATTCGCGATCGCGGCTTCAAATACGGCGATGCGGCATTCGACACCACCCGCACCTTCGGTCATCGAATTTTTAAGCTCGACGAGCATCTGGACCGGTTCTATCGGTCGCTCGCATATCTCCGGATCGATCCCGGCGTTTCGCGGGCCGAGCTGAAACGCGCCACGGAAGAGGTCGCGGAAATAAACCTGCGCAATGTGACCGAGGATGAAGATATTTGGGTGACGCAGCGCGTCACGCGCGGCATGGACGCGGCGGACCGACGCCAGTGGCCCGACTATCCCGAGCGTACGGTCCTGGTCGAGTCGCGGCCCTTGCCGCTGCGCGAAAGGAGCCGGTACTATCGTGATGGCTTGAAGGTCGTTACACCGTCCGTCAGGCGTCCTGCGCCGGATACGCTCAGCCCGCGGGCCAAGACGCACAATTACCTGAACCTGATCCTCGGCGAATTGGAAGTGAAAGAACGCGATCCGGACGCGCACGCGCTGATGCTCGACACCAATGGCAACCTTGCCGAAGGCAAGGGCAGCAACATCTTTATCGTCAAGGACGGGGCGGTGCTGACGCCGAAGGAACGATACGTTCTTCCAGGTGTCAGCCGTCAGACGGCGATCGATCTCGCCCGCCAGCAGAACCTGTCTGTCGAAGAGGCCGACATCGACCTGTACGATACGCTCAATGCGGAAGAAATCTTCATCACCTCGACAAGCTATTGCATCTGCCCCGTCAGCAGCGTAAACGGCGCGACGATCGGCGACGGCTCTGTGCCGGGCCCGATAACCAAGCGCTTGATCTACGCCTATGTTGAATATGTCGGTTGCGACTGGTATGGCCAGTATCTCAAGCGCTCGAATGCCTGATAGCAGCCTGTCTCCGGGTGTTGTCGCCGTAGCGGCTACAGTCGGAATTGGCGCGTTTGGCAGATGCGAAGACCCTATCAAGTGGACAATCGTAGAGGTGTCTTGTCGGTCTCGGCCGAAATCATTTGCAACGGAATGGGCTAAGTAAATGAATTTCAAGACGTCCGCGCTAAATGGCGATTTCGGTATATTGATCGACCGCGTCACGCGCAGTGATTTGGGTAGCCAGGACTTCAAACGGAACGCCTACGATCTCTGGACACGCCATGGCGGCCTTCTTGCCGTGCGCGGTGACGACCTGCCCAATATCACGCCTGAAGAATTGATTGCGTGGTCAAGCGTCTTTGGGAAGGTTGAAACTGAAATTCTTGCGGCGCGAAAAGACAAGATGGTGCCGGGGTTTCCAATTTTGAGAATCGGCAACATTAAAGATGATGCTGGAAAACCGAAGGCACAGTTTGCAATCGTTTCTCCGCTCGAGAATGATTCAGAGGTTCGATACAACCCGCAGACTCGCAGACCTGTCTGGCACACCGATTCAACCTTCCGAAGGAATCCCCCCATCGGTTCGGTTTTCCATTGCAAGCAAGCGCCACCCCAAGGGGGCGAAACATTATTTGCGGATACGCGGAGCGCATTTTCGCAGCTTAAAAATGAAACAAGGAAAAAGCTCGAGGGCCTGGAAGCGGTGTGCTCGCTTGCGCATCACGACAAGAAAATTAATTTATATTCTCCCAACTACCCCATCCTTACACCGGAACAGCGGTCGGCCAATCCGCCAAATCGGGTTCCGATCGTGCTGAAGCACCCGGTCAGTGGAAAACCCGCTCTCTATGGACTGAATAGCTCAACCTGTGCTGTCCTCCCGAAAGGACAGGAAATTTCCGACGCCCAGTTGGATGTTTGTGATCTGGAAGGCGTTGAAGACGACAGCGTTCTCATTTTAAGAGATCTGTTGCCATACGTGACGGGGCCGGAATTTACGGTACGGTGGCGTTGGCAACCGGGTGATGTCGTCGTTTGGGATAACCGATGTACGATCCACGCCGCTACTGGTTTCGACCATCAACAATACATGCGCGAGATGTGGCGGCTGACTTTATTGGATAAGGCTCAGGCAGAAACCGTCAACTAGCGAACACAATCAGCGCGCGGCTAAGGCGGTACAATCAAGCAATTCCATGTTCGGACGCGTCGGGCACATTTTCTTCGAGCCGAAGCAATGCGGGCAGCCGGGCCGGCCGATGCAATGGCCGGCGGTGAGGACGGCTGTCACGAGGAGGTCGGCGCAAAGTATCTTGCGCCTTATTTCGCCCCGCCGGTGATTCGACCGATCGCGTTGCATGTTGCGGCCAAGCGGTACCTCTGCGCGACCGAGCCCGACTATTTCCGCGAATTGTCGCCCGGTTCCGTGCAGACGCTCGAACTGCAGGGCGGGCCGTTGGATGCGGAAGAGCAAACAGCTTTCCGGGCAATGCCGGACCATCGCGACGCCGTGGCAATTCAGCGGCGGGACGAGTATGGAAAAGTCCCGGGGCTTGACGTTCCCGACTTTGACGCGTATCGGCCGATGTTGTGCAAGCTGATGACGTCGTAGGGCGAAATCACGCGCCGCGCTGCCGGGCAGGCTGAAACGACCGAAGCTTAAGCGCGGATGGGGCGCTTTGTCGGAATGGTGGCGGTGATCGTTTAACTCTAGGTCGCATGAGGAGGTATTCGATATGGCAACCGAGACCGGTGACCCGTGGCTCATGACGCCGGGCCCGCTTACCACATCTCTGTCGGTAAAGCAGGCAATGCTGCACGATTGGGGATCGCGCGATACCACCTTCATCGCCATGACAGCGCGGGTCCGAAACAAGCTTGTCGCCCTGGTCGATGGCGGGGACAGTCACGTCTGTGTGCCGATACAAGGCAGCGGTACCTTCGCCGTCGAGGCCGCGGTGGCAACGTTGCTGCCGCGCGACGGCAAGCTATTGATCCTGGTGAATGGAGCGTATGGCCATCGCATCGCCAAGATCTGCGCCTACCTGGGCCGGGCGTGTGAAATTATAGAGACACCGGAAAACACGCCTAATGACGTGCCGGCATTGGATGCGCGACTTGCGGGCGACGACGGCATCACCCATGTCGCGGCGGTGCATTGCGAGACGACGTCGGGGATCCTCAATCCGATTCAGGAGATCGCCGCCTGTGTCGCCAGGCGCGGACGCTCCCTGTTCATCGACGCCATGAGCGCCTTCGGCGCGTTGCCGCTATCCGCCGCGGACACGCCTTTCGATGTCATGGTCGCGTCCAGCAACAAATGTCTCGAAGGCGTCCCCGGCATGGGGTTCGCGATTTTTCGACGTGACGCGCTCGAACGATGTGAAGGCAACGCCCATTCGCTCAGCCTTGACCTCTACGACCAATGGCGCGGGTTCGAGGCGAACGAACAATGGCGCTTCACGCCGCCGACACATGTCTTGGCGGCGTTCGATCAGGCGCTGACCGAGCACGAAAACGAAGGCGGCGTTCCCGGGCGCGGCGGCCGGTATGGGGAGAATTGCCGGGTCCTCTTGGTTGGCATGCGCGGACTGGGATTCGATCCGCTCCTATCGGACAATCTACAGGCCCCGATTATCGTGACCTTCCATATGCCGGCGGATCCCAAATTCGATTTCGAGACGTTCTATGGAAACATGAGCGACAAGGGATTTCTTCTCTATCCCGGAAAACTTGCAGTCGCGCCGAGCTTTCGGATCGGCTGTATCGGCCGCATGGGCGTTGCGCAAATCGAGGCCGCGCTCGACGCGATTCGCGACACGCTCAGGAAAATGGGTGTCCGCAACTGTGGCCGCGCCGCCACGTAACAATTCGATATCCGGGACCTTTTGCCGTCGCGTCGCTCAATCGATTTCTTCCAAGGCACAGTCGAGCTTGCTCAAGAAGGCATCGCATACGTCTTCGGGATGAGCCAGCGACAGATGGCATCCGTACAAAGATACACTACTACGGCGTACGCGGTTTCGATTTCGACGATCGTGATAAGCTGCGGGCACCGATAGAGAATCTGTATGACGGGTCCGGATAATCTAGAATAAGGACATTTTGGCATGACCCAGGGCGAAACATCGATTGACGCAGAGACCGCGGACGAACTGGGTGAACGTCTGTTCACGATGGTGATCTACACCGATACGCATCTGAATCAGAATGAATCCGAATCGATGGCGCCGTTTGAGGTCAACCTGCTGGCCAATGCGCGCATGCGATACGTGGTCAACGAAATCAACGCCGTTGCGCCGGCCTTCGTGATCCATCTGGGCGACCTCGTCCATCCGGTCCCCGTGATGCCGATTTATGCGGATGCGGCCGAACGATTTCACGAGCAAACCGCCGCGCTCAACTGCCCGCAATATTTGGTGCCCGGCAACCATGATGTCGGCGACAAGCCGATAAAATGGGGCCCGGCGGGGGTCGTGTGCGACGAATTTCTGACTCTGTGGGAAAAGCATTTCGGCGATCACTACTATGCCTTCGACCATGGCGACTGCCATTTCGTGGTGATCAACGCACAGATCATCAACTCCGGCCTCGAGTCAGAGAATGCGCAGCGTGAATGGCTGGAACGGGATCTTGCGGCGAACGCCGGAAAGCGGCTTTTCGTGAATATCCACTATCCGCCCTATCTCACCACGCCCGACGAGGCGGAGCATTACGACAACATCGGGGAACCGGGCCGAACGTGGGTGTTGAACCTATTGGAGAAGTTCCAGGCCGAAGCGTTGTTCGCCGGGCACGTCCACAATTTCTGGTACAATTTGCACGGCAGCACCCACTGCTATCTCCTGCCCTCCACCGCTTTCGTGCGGCAAGATTACAGCGAGTTGTTCCGCGTCGGCCCTGGGCCCGAGGCTGGCCGTAACGATGCGCCGAAACTCGGCTATTTCGTCGTCCACGTTCACGCAAACGGCCATCTGTGCCACCCTGTGCGAACCTTCGGGCGAACCCTCCGCCCCGATAAACCTAGCCCACCCGCCCCGCGGCGCCTGCCCCTTATTCATCCGCGCGTGAACCGCCGGGCCACCGTGGGCTTCGATTTCCGTCAACCCTGGACGGAATTGGTCGAGATACCGCCGAGCGGCGGCCTGGATGAATTCGCGCGCAAATCCGTCCGCAACGACTATCCGTTGCTCTCCTTATGGGAGATGGGCGTCCGCCGCTTGCGCATTCCGCTACATGACCTCGTCAACCTGGAGATTCGTCAACGAATGCGTGATCTTTCGAGCATGGGCCATGCGTTCACGGTGTTTTCGTTTGAGGTGCCGGATCCGGAACAACGGCGTGCCCTGATCGGTCATAGCGACCTGATCGAGGCCTGGGAGGTGGGGTTCGCTTGGGACGATCTCGATGACATTTGCCGCGGTATTCAAGCCATCAAGGGCGAGGCGGAGATCGCGGTTTTCCTTACCAAGCTTCGGTCGAAGGAAGATTTGGAGACCGATGGGCAAAAATATTACCACGTCATCAATCATGGGTTCGTGCCCGGTGAGCGCGCAATCATTCGGGATATCTTGGGCGACAGCGCCAAGGCCGGGCTGATCGACGGGTTCGTGTTTCGGGTGCTGAATGAGCAGCCTCTATCGGCTGAAATCCAGGCCATCGGCCAACTGGCGACGGATCTCGATACCAAAGCATCCATTCATGTGCGATTGGCCACGTCCAACCCGGCCGGTGAGTCGCTCGATGATGCGCTGCATGCCAACCGGATCGCCGAGGCCCTTGTCGCATCCGTCACGCAACCGAACGTGCGTTCCTTCATCGATACGTTTGCCGATATCGACCGAGGCTATTTCGTTCGCAACGGGGTGGTCGATCGTCTCTACAACCCCAGACTGGGCAGTCACGTGGTCATGAACTTGTATGCCGCGTTGAATGAAATGTCCGGCGATCTCAGTCTCGACACCTGTCACGACCTCGAATCCGAGACGATTATCGGCTTTTCCGATTCATCGGCCTTGCACGCGTTGGTCCTGCCCCGTGGAGAGTCCAAGCGTCAGACATTGGTTCTGCCGATTGATGCGGTCGGCCAAGAGGGCCAGGCAAAGATCGCCGACCTCAAAACGGGCGACATCACGCAGCTTCCGTGGTCTAGAAGGGAACAATCGGTTGAAATCGCTCTGCCGTCCACGATGGTGATCGAGGGGCCCGTGCTGGTCTCCCTTTAGGGTAGCGCACGGCTTCGGGCAATTATTGGTGCCGTTGGACGGACTCTCACGGCGAGATACTGAATTAGCGGAAGGGGTTCTTCAGCTGTCGGGGCCCAATCGGGGCGCGGAATGCGTACCAGCACCGCCATTCGATCGTCGCCGTTCCTCGGTTTTGAGGGGGTATTTGCCCGCGGCGCGCCGGTTACAAATTACATGGAGAAGGGCTTCGTCGAGTGCGGTCTCCACTTTCTCGATCCGACCCAGGATGCAGCGTTCCGCATAGAGCCGACGTTTCGCTTTGATCCGCAAGGTTTCGGCGTCTTCAATCGGCACGAGACGGTTAATTTCCCCGCCGTCGGCTGGGTTCTTCGGAGCCAGCGTTCGCCTGTCTGCCCGGGCATCGCGGACAGCGACCAGCGTATGACCTATGGCGAAGAGCGCGAGAATGAGAAAGACGTTTCGCATACCAAACATATGGTGCAGGGAGCGCGCCAAAGCCATAGCTCGAAAGGGTGTGTCTCTCTGCGCTAGCCGAACCTCGCCCTTTATGGTTCAGAAGAAGCCAAACTCTCTCAACTACACTTCAAACTTGGCCAAATTAATATGACAACACCCTAGTGAGAGCTAATAACTATCGGCGGCTGGCCTCGAATATCTATAATTTATTGAAATTTATAACTGTCTGACATTAGCGCCCTTGGGCCACCCTAAAGCTTAATTTCGAAGATGGTATCAAATTTACGCGCGTGCTCGATGGTCTCGGGTTTCGCATCAGATCCGAGATCCTGATAGATGGTGCCAGTGCTGGTCTCGTAATTCATCATCTGTGTCGGGTTGGGATCGGAATTCAGGCTCACGAATGTCGCCCCCTGCGGGACCAGGATATGCCGGTTCAAAGAGTGCCAGGTGCCCCGTTTGTAGGAATAGCCCTTGGCCGGATCG
>CAYYBI010000087.1:0-13206 GCA_964469835.1 uncultured Rhodospirillaceae bacterium | reverse complement strand
CGCGGTCCGGGTCTCCGTCAACGTTTCAACCTCGCTTTTGTCAGCGCCCAGACGGACAACGGCCTCCGCATCCGCGCGCATGTCGGCGAAGAGATCGTTGATGAGGCCGGCATCGAAACGCGGCAATGCCATGAATCGCGTCCGCACGACTTCATAGGCGATGGGCGCGCGCAGGAAGCCCACCGCCGAACCGACGCCGGCGCCCTGCGGAATGATGATTTGGGAGATGCCGAGTTTGCCGGCCAGCCGGGTGGCGTGGAGCGGCGCCGCGCCGCCAAATGCGATCAGCGTGCGATCGGCGGTATCCTTGCCGTTCTCGATTGCATGCACGCGGGCCGCGTTTGCCATGTTCTCGGTAACGATTTCCGATACGCCGGCTGCGGCGATCTGTGTGGTCATGTCGAGCGGTGCGCCGATCACGCGGTCCAGCGCCGCCGCGGCGCGGGCCGGCTCGATCGGCACCTTGCCGCCGGCAAAGCGGGCCGGGTCGATCTTACCGTTCGCCACGTCGGCGTCGGTAACGGTTGGGGCGTCGCCGCCGCGCGCATAGCAGGCCGGGCCCGGATTGGAGCCGGCGCTTTCCGGTCCGACGGTAATGCGCCGCAAATCGTCGACCATGGCGATGGATCCGCCGCCTGCGCCGATTTCGACCATGTCGATCACGGGAATTCGCAGCGGCAGGCCGCTGCCCTTCAGGAAGCGGTACATCCGCGCCACCTCGAACGCCCGTGAAAGCTGTGGCTGCCGGTCATCGATTATCGTGATTTTGGCGGTCGTGCCGCCCATATCGAAGGACAGGACCTTGTCGATGCCGTTTTCGGCGGCGATATTCTGCGCCAAAATTGCGCCGCCTGCCGGGCCGGATTCAACCAGACGAATGGGGAACGCCATCGCCGTTTCCGCCGTCGTAATGCCGCCGCTCGACATCATCAGGAGGAGCGGACATGCGACCCCCTTGTCCTGCAAGCCCGACCGCAAACCGCGCAGGTAGCTTGCCATCATTGGCTGAACATAGGCGTTCGCACTTGTCGTCGACATGCGGTCGTATTCGCGAATCTCCGGGCAAACCTCGGATGAGAGGGTGATCGGGACGTCCGGCAGCGCGGCCGACAGAATCTCGTAGGCGCGTCTTTCATGGTCCGAATTCACGTAGCTGTGCAGGAAACAGACGGCGAGTGCCTCGATCTGCTGTTCCACGAGCAAGGGTATTAGGGCGGCCAGCGCCGCTTCATCGAGTGACAGCAATACCGAACCGTCGGCGGCGATCCGCTCGGGCACGACATGGCGACGGACTCGCGGCACGAGCGGCTGCGGCCGCTCCATATAGATGTCGTACTGCTCGAACCGGTGCTCATAGGCGATTTCGACGGAGTCGCGAAAGCCGTCGGTGGTGATCAGCGCGGTGCGCGCACCCTTGCGCTCGATCAGCGCGTTGGTCGCGAGCGTCGTGCCGTGAATGACCAGCCGCACGTCGCCGGGCGAAACGCCCGATTGGGCGAGCATGGCGTCGATGCCCTCCAACACGCCCTTTTCCGGCGCATCCGTGGTCGTCAGCACCTTTGTGCTTCGCCGCGTTCCGTCGTGCTCGAGCACCACATCGGTGAAAGTGCCGCCGATATCCACGGCAAGTCGGGTATCTCCATTCATGGGGTGATCGTCCTATCCGGCTTCTTGTTTCGTTATTGTGGACCCCATCGTCTCAATCGCCCGGTGGGTCGCTGGGGAGCGCCGCCTCGCCGGTATCGTCCGCCACCATGTCGCCGCCGATGAAGCGCGGCGCATCGCCGCGGGCTCTGGCCCGGCGATAGCGCACATAGGCAAAAGCCAGCAGCAGGCCGAAGAGACCGAGGCCGATCAAGTCGGTGCGCCAGCCGGAGAACATCAGGAACAGGGCGGCGATGCAAGCCACGCCGCGCTCAACCATATGCAACGGGATCAGCAGCCAGCCAATACAGCTCACCGACAAAATCAGGACGCCTGCGGTCGCCGTGAGCGAGGCCAAGGCGATCTCCACCGGGCCGAGGTACCCGAGGAGTTGCGGTCCGTAAATGAACATATAGGGGATGATGAAAATCGGCAGGCCGATTCGAAACGCAGTCAAACTGGTTTTCCATGGATCGGTATTGGCGACCGCCGCCGCGGCGTAGGACGCAATCGCCACCGGTGGCGTCAAGGACGATTTCGACGCGCAGAAGATGATGAACATATGCGCCGCGACTACTGCAATCTTGCTTGCCTCCTCCGCCGGGAGACCGAACGTGCTGCCGTAATGCGGCACCAGCATGGTCTCAAGCGCCGGAACCAGCAGTGTCGCCAACACAACATAGGCGCCGGAAGTCGGCATTCCCATGCCGAGGAACACCGCCATCACCATGGTCAGGAACAGTGTCAGGAAAAGGTGTCCGCCGCCGAATTCGAGAACGATTGTGCTCATCCGTTCGCCCAACCCGGTGAGCGAGATGACACCGATGATCATACCGCCGACTGCGCAGGCGACGGTTACCGGGGCGATCAACTTCGGCGCTTCGACAGCGGCGTTCCAGACAATTCGCAGAAAGCGCCGCCGCACGCCGCTGTCGATCGCAAAGTTGATCGCGGCGCCGGTCACCAGTGCGCCGGACAGCGCCGGCGTAAAGTCGAACCCGGGCACCATGTACCAGGCGAGCCAGGCAACCGGCAGCAGCGCGAAAATCCATCGGCGTCTGGCGTCGTCGTCGAATAATACCACCAGGCAGGCGAGGTAAATGATCGACCAGAATGCCGCGGTCGACGGCGTGTAGCCTTCGAACAGGTAGTACAGCAGCGCGAAGATCGATATGAGAAGGTAGCCGCGCCGCTTGAGGACATCCCAAACCCGAGGCAGATCCGCCTGCAAGGCCGGTTTCAGCCCGGCGCGGCGGGCTTCGAGATCGACCATTCCGAAGCAGGCGATGAAATAGAGCAATGCCGGGATGATCGACACCTTCATCACGTCGACATACGAAATGCCGATGAACTCCATCATGATGAAGGCGGCGGATCCCATGATCGGCGGCGTAAGCTGCCCGCCGCAGGACGCGCAGGCTTCCACGCCGGCGGCGAAATGGCCGCGGTATCCGGCCTGCTTCATCGCGGGAATGGTGAAGGAGCCGGTGGTGACGACGTTTGCCGCCGAGCTGCCGGAAAGAGTGCCCATGAAGGCGCTGCTGACGACGGCGGTCTTGGCCGGCCCGCCGATTTGCCGTCCGGTCAGCGCCTTGGCGAGGTCGGTGAAAAAATCCCCGGCGCCGGAAGACAGCAGCAGGGATCCGAAGAGCACGAACAAAAAGACGAAACTCGCCGTCACCGCGACCGGGGTCGTCCAGATCCCGTAGGTCGTCAGGTACATGTGCTCGACCGTTTGTTCTACGCTGTATCCGTTGTGCCAGAACGGCGGCGCGAGATGGGGCCCGAGTTTCGTGTAGATCAGGAAGACGCCGCCGACGATGACGAGGACAATGCCGACCGATCGGCGCGCGGCTTCGAGGATGAGCAGAATCAGCGCGACGCCCCAGATCATTTCCCACATCGTCAGGGGCGTTACATAGATCATGCGTTCGCCGATATAGGTGGCGTTCACGAACAGATAGCCGCAGGCCGCGATCAGAATGAGCGACAGGATGATGTCTGACGTGAACTGCAGCCGGCGTTTCGACGGAATCGTGCTGCGTTCGGAACTCCAGAACAAGATCAGCAGGGCCAGCAGTACATGGATCGGGCGATGCACTTCGGCGACCGGTTCGCCGAGATATCCGACGACCAGATGATATGTCGACATGGCGAAGGCGACCAAAGCGACGAAGTCAAGGAAGCCGAATCGTTTCAGACGCTCGATCACTGCGCTCATCGCCGGTTGCTCTCAGTCAGCCGAACGGCAGGCCGAACGCCGCCGTGTCCCGGGCTTGAAGGAAATGGCAGGGCCGGCCCTGGCCCTGCCACTCGATGGAGTTATTTCAAATAACCCTTTTCCTTGTAATAGCGGGCGGCGCCCGGATGCAGTTCGATTGCCGGCGGACGCGCCATGAATTCCGGCGTCACATGCTTGACCGACGCATGCACCTTTTTGATCGTGTTCAAATTCTCGACGATCGTCTTGGTGATGAAGTACGCCTCGTCATCGGTCACGCTGGTATTGGTGATCAACATCGACTGTGTCGCCATGGTTGGGACCGGCTTGGTTTGGCCCCGATACAGGTTGGCGGGCAGTTGATGACGGACGAATCCCGAATTTACCTTTTGGACCTTTTTCAGCGCGGCGTCATTAACGCCAAGAAACGTCGTGTCGATGGTTTGCGCCGCATCGAGGAACGCGGCCGATGGATAGCCGGTGGTTGCGGTGAACCCTACGACCTTGCGGTCCTTTAGCTGATTTGCGCCGAAATTTTGCCCGCCGCGGGAGATTTTCAGATCCTTCTCCGAGAGCCCGTACGCCCCCAGCAGGATTTGGAAGGCAAGCGTCGTGACATTACCGACCGGTTGCGTCGCGAAGGATTTACCCTTGAGGTCGGTAAATTTCTTCACGCCGGCGCCGTTGCGCACCATCACGTGCACCGCGTTGGTCATGAAGGACCCGATCGCCCGGACATTCGTTATTTTCTTCGGGAATGGCTTGGCGCCTGCGCGTGCCATCGGCAGTACGGCGGCCATGGTGAAACCGGTATTGGTGCGGTTGTTGGAGACCGTCACCACATTGGACAGGCCGCCACCGAGTTCGGTGTTCGATTTAATCCCATTCTTCGCCATAATCTGGCTGATGGTGGCGCCGACCACACTCCAGGGTGTTCCGGGATTGCCGACGCTGATCGTGACTTGTTTCGGCTTTTTGCCGCCGCCGGCCAGTGCCGGTGACAGCGGTATCGCGACGGTTGCCACCGCGGCGGCAGCGCCGAGAATGAACTTCGCAGGTCTCATGATTGTCTCCTCTGTAATGTGCCCCCATTTGCCGCAGAGTATCCAGACATATGGAATTCAACCGCAATTGTTCCGCACGCACAATAGTACCGGCGTCTCGATGCCCGTTCCCGGCGTTGCGGGGTGGTGCTCCCGGGCAAGATCCAAGCGGTAAACGGGTGGCCTTGTAGGCGGTGCGTATTCTTGATTATCTGGGGGACCGTCCGTCCGACACCGGCATGCAGCGCAATTGTGGATGTCCGTGGAAATTGGCGCGCCGGATCAACCGGCCGAGGAAAAATCGCAATGGGTAATCTTTCGTTGGGCATCGACATCGGCGGCACCTTCACCGATATCGTCGTCTACGATCCGGCGACCGCCCGCCATGTCATTTGGAAAGAACCGACGACGCCGGACGATCCGACCCGTGGCGTCATCACCGGCGCGAAGCGGCTGATCGAAACGGCGAGTATCGCACCAACCGACATCGCCCGCGTGGTGCATGCGACGACGCTGTTTACGAACGCCTTGATCGAACGCAAGGGCGCGAAGACCGCGTTGATTACCACCGAGGGGTTTCGCGACGTTTTGGAGATCGGTCGCGAGCGCAAGTTCGAGCTGTACGACCTGTTTATCGAAATGCCGGCGCCGCTCGTGCCGCGGCGGTTGCGCCGCGAGGTTCCGGAACGGCTCGCCGAAACCGGCGCGGTGGAAATCCCGCTGGACGAAACGGCGCTCGCCCGCGTGCTCGAGGAAATCTCCGCCGACGGCGTGGAGTCCGTTGCGGTCACCTTCCTGCACGCCTACGCCAACCCGGCGCATGAACGCATCGCCGCGCGGTTGCTTGCGCGCGACTACCCGCATCTTTCCGTTTCCCTGTCCTGCGATGTGGCGCCGGAAATCCGCGAATACGAGCGCAGTTCGACGACGGTTGCGAACGCCTATGTGCGCCCGCTTGCCGAACGGTATCTCGACGGGCTCGCCCATCAGATCCGTGACCTCGGCATTCCCGGGCCGTTCTTCCTGATGCTGTCGAATGGCGGTCTGACCCATGTGGACGAAGCGAAGCGCAACCCGGTACGTCTGCTCGAATCCGGCCCGGCCGCCGGCGCGTTGGCGGGCGCCTATTTCGGCGCGCAAAGTTCGATCAGCGAAGTGCTTGCCTTCGATATGGGTGGTACCACCGCCAAGGTGAGCCTGATCGATGGGGGCGAGCCATCCACCGCCTATAGCTTCGAGGCGGCGCGAACCAAGCGGTTCAACGAAGGCAGCGGCTTGCCGATCAAGATTTCAACGATCGAGCTGATCGAAATCGGTGCGGGCGGCGGATCGATTGCCCATATCGACGAGTTGGACCTGCTTAAGGTCGGCCCGCAAAGTTCCGGCGCGGTTCCGGGGCCCGCCTGTTACGCAAAGGGCGGCGACGCGGCGACCGTTACCGACGCCGACCTCTTGCTCGGATACCTCAACGCGGACTTCTTTCTCGGCGGTGCGATGCAAATCGACCGCGCCGCCGCCGAGCGTTCAATGCAGCCGCTGATGGACGCCACTGGTCTCGGCAGCGTCGATGTCGCCTGGGGCATCCATGACGTGGTCAACGAGAATATGGCCAGCGCAGCGCGCGTCCAGATTACCCAGCGCGGCAAGGATCCGCGCGACTATGCGCTGCTAGCCACCGGCGGCGCCGGGCCGGTCCATGCGTATAATGTTGCGCGCAAGCTCAATTTGCGGCGGCTGATCTGCCCGTCCGCCGCGGGGGTGGGATCGACTGTCGGCCTGCTGATGGCGCCGGCGCGGATCGACCGCGCGGCGTCCATGGTGTCTCGCCTGGACGACCTAGATTGGCCGCGCTTCGAGGCGGCGTTTGCGGCGCTCGAAGAAGACGCGACACGGGTGCTCCGGGAAACCGGTGCGGATTTGGGGAAACTGCTGGTGCGGCGCCTGGCGGACATGCGCTATTACGGTCAGGGATCGGAAATCGTGGTCGATCTGCCGCAGGGGCCGTTCACTGCAGAGTCGCAGGCGGAAATAGTGCAGCGCTACGAAGACCGGTACCGGCAGTTATTCACGCGCATCCGGCCCGGTGTCGCCATTCAGATGGTCAATCTGCGGGTCTCGCTCTCAGCGCCTGTCGAAGGCGCGGGGATTGAGCTCGCCGCCGCCGGCGGCGGCGGCGCCGATCCCCGCAAGGGAAGCCGGTCCGTTTATTTTCAGGAATCCGGTGGGTTTGTCGATACGCCGGTACTCGATCGCTACCATATCGAGCCCGGTAGCCGGTTCGAGGGGCCCGTGGTGTTCGAGGAAAATGAATCCACATTGATCATCGGCCCAGGTGCGACCTGTATTGCCGAGCCGTCCGGCAATTTGATCGTGACATTGCCGGAAGAGAATGGATGAGCCGATGACCGAAACCCGATCCCTGTTCGATCCCGTCACGCTGGAAATCATCTGGCGGCGGTTGATTTCCGCGGTGGATGAAGCAGCGGCGGCGCTGGTGCGCACGTCGTTCTCGACGCTGGTGCGCGAATCTTACGATTTCTCGTGCATCCTCACCGACGAGCACGGCCAGTCGCTGGTGCAGGCGACCGAGAGCATACCGTCTTTTATCGGTACGTTGCCGGCGACGGTGAAGCATTTCATCGCAGAGTATCCGTCGTCGGACCTGGCGCCGGGAGATGTCTTGATCACCAACGACATTTTTCAGGGAACCGGCCATTTGCCGGATATCTCGCTCGCCAAGCCGATCTTCTTCAAGGACCGGTTGATCGGTTTCGCAGCAAGTACCGCGCACGCACCCGACATCGGCGGCAAGATCCGCTCGCCGGAGCCGCGCGAGGTCTTCGAGGAAGGGTTTCAAATCCCGATCATGAAATTCATGGCACGGGGCAAAATCGACGAGACTCTGGAAAAACTATTGCGCAAGAATGTCCGTACGCCGGACCAGACGATGGGGGATCTCTGGGCGCAGGTTGTGGCGCTCGATCTTATGGAAGCACGCCTGGTCAAGCTCATGGAGCATTACGAACTGGCGGAATTGGGTCCCCTCGCGGGCGAGATGCAGGGACGATGCGAGCGGGCGATGCGCGCTGCCATCCGCGACCTGCCGGATGGCGTCTACAAGAGTTCACTGATGACCGACGGTGTTTCCGATGCGCCGATCCGGGTGGAGATGACGCTTACCGTCGATGGGGAGACCATCGATATCGACTATGCCGGATCGGATCCACAGGTCGACCGGGCGATCAATGTGGCCATGTGTTACACCTACGCCATGACGGTATACGGCGTTAAGTGCTGTACCAATCCCAACCTGCCGAACAACGAAGGGGCGTTCCGGCCGATCACCGTGCGCGGGCCGGCGGGGTGTATTGTCAATCCGGTTTTTCCCGCGTCCGGCGGTTCGCGCATGCTGGTCGGCCACTACCTGCCGATGCTGGTATTCGGCTGTCTCGGTGACGTGGTGCCCGAACGCGTGATGGCGGCGTGCGGCTCGCCTATGTGGGGAATGAACCAGTCGGGTGTGGACGCGGACGGCAAGCCCTATGCCAACATGTTCTTCTACAACGGCGGCATGGGCGCGACCTTCCGCAGTGACGGGCCGACATGCCTGAGCTGGCCCAGCAATGTGTCTTCGACGTCGATCGAATTGTCGGAGCAGATCGCGCCGCTGCGGTTCCACCACAAGCGGCTCCGCCCCGATTCCGGCGGGCCCGGCAAATACCGGGGCGGGCTGGGTCAGGAAATCCTGCTGGAGAGCCGTTCCGACAGTCCAATCGCCGTATCCTTTCTGGCTGAACGCACGGTGTACCCGGCGTTCGGAATCCGGGGCGGCGAGGCGGGCGCTCCCGGCGCGTTGCAAGTTGCGGGAGAGACCACGGACCCGAAACGGCAATATGTCTTGCAGCGCGGCGACACCGTGCGGATGTCGACGCCCGGTGGCGGTGGTCATGGCGACCCTAGATCGCGGGATGCCGTCGCGCAGAAACGCGACAGGGACGAAGGCTATGTGACGGACCCGTCCGCTTTAGAAAACTGAGACTTCCGTTTCTTTGCAGGTGATGAATTCGAGCAGCGCCGGCGTGCCGTTTTCCGTCGCTTCGATCCCGCGCCGGATTGCCGGGACGATGTCGCCGGGTTCGGTGACGCGTTCGCCATATCCGCCGAAGGCGCGCGCCATCGCGGCATAGTCGCCGGAGATGTCGGTGCTGCGGTATTTCTCGGTCGAGACCGGCATGACCTTGAGCTCGATCGCCATCGAGAAATTGTTCAGCAGGATCGACAGAATCGGGATGCGTTCGCGTACCGCGGTCTCGAAATCCATGCCCGTGAAGCCGATCGCCGCGTCGCCCCAGACATTGATGCAGAGCTTGTCTGGCCGCGCCAGTTTCGCGCCCATCGCAAGCCCGAGCCCGTAGCCGAGCTGCGTCGTCTTGCCCCAGCCGATATAGGATAGCGGCGTTTCCGATGGCCAGAACGGTGAGATCTGGTCGCGCGGGCTGCCCGCATCATGGGTGATGATGGTGTTGGCGACATCGACCGTATTGGCAAGATCCCACAATACCCGGTAGGGCGACAGCGGTGTGTCGTTCGATTCCAATTTGGGCCGCCACTCGGCGAACCAGGGCTCGCGGACGCTGGCGATTTTCGCGGCGACCGGCTTCGCGTCCCGCGACTTTCTGCCCACCCGTTCGGCGATCACCTCGTTGAGCGCGTCCAGGGTCAAGGCGGCGTCGCCGATCAGCGCGTCGCTCGAGACCACGTCCTTGTTGATGTCGTTCGGATCGAGCGTAGCGTGAATGATGTGTTTTCCCTTGGGCATCGTTACGCCGAAATTAGTCTGGGTGAAGCTGCAGCCGATGCCGAAGATCACGTCCGCATTGTGCAGGAAATGGTGCACCGGTTTCGGCATCGACCGACCGCCGGAGCCGAGCGAAAGCGGATGGCTCTCGGGGAAGGCGCTTTTTCCGCCGAGGCTCGACGTGACGGGCGCCGCCAAAAGTTCGGCCAGGCGCTTCAGTTGTTCCCAGGCCTTGGCGTAGTGCACGCCCTGACCCGCGTAGATAACCGGGCGCTTGGCGTCGATCAGCGTGGCGGCAACCCGGTTGACGTCTTTCGGGTCGGGGCCCGACCGAATCGCGACGCTTGGGGTGTAGTCGAGCTCGCCGTCGAAATCTTCGGCGAAGATGTCGGACGGAATCTCGACCAGCGCCGGGCCAAGCGGGCCGCTTCTGAGGCGTGTGAAGGCGCGCCGGAAGACGTTCGGGATTTCGGCCGCGCTGGTGACCGGTTCCGCGGATTTGGTCACGTTGCGAAAATTGAGCGTCGAATTGAAATTCGGATGTACATGGGCCAACCGGCGCGCATAGCCCATGGGCATAACCAGGACCGGCACCGATTCGCCAAACGCCTGGGCGACACCGCCGAAGGCGTTCTCGGCGCCGGGGCCGTGCTGCATCGCGAAGGCGCCGAGCCTTTCGCCGCTCGTCACCCGCGAAATTGCATCTGCCATGTGCAGGCCGATCCGTTCCTGGCGCACGATGACGGTGCGAATGTCGGCACGGGCCGCGTATTCGATGACATGGTTCACCGGATATCCGATGAGAATATCCACACCTTCCCGTTTGAGAATTTCGGCGATCGCTTCCGCGGCTTTCATGGCATTTCCCCTATTGCACGGCGTGTTGGCGCCAGATTGTCGCGCAAGTATAGGCTTAAATCGCCACCGCAAGAAAAGACGTGAGAAAAGAAGCACAAAACCGGTGGAGTGACATTTGCGTTGGCATTACTGTGGATCCGGCAGAAGCACGGAATCGATGGAGGAAATCAGCGAATGGCCTGGAAGCGCGTGGTGCTCGAAATCGGCATGGGAACCGATATCCGAGGCGCCGACTACACAAAGGCGGCGGTGCGCGCCTTGCGGGATGCCCTTTGGCATAACTCCTTGAGCGTCGCGGATGCGCTAGGGCTGGATGTCGATTCGATGCAGGTAGAGGTTACCGTCGGCGTGCCGCAACCGGGCGAGGTCGATACGGAGGCCGTGCTCGCGGTTCTGCCCCATGGAACCGGGACCGTGAATGTCGTGGAAGGCGGGTTGGAAATACCCAACGCCAAAGGGACCGATTCCACGGTGATCGCCCATGCCGCCGCAGTCGTGCGGCTCGATTTACCGTGAGGATGAACTGATGGCATTGAAACGGGTAATTTTGGAAATGGGCGCCGGTAACGATTTGCATGGCGGCGACTACACAAAGGCGGCGATCCGCGCCGTACAGGACGCGATTCACCACAGTTCGCTCACCATGATCCGAACGCTGGGCGTCGAACGCGATGCTGTGCAGGTCGATGTGAGGATCGGAGTCCAGGAACCGGCGAAGGTGGACCTTGAGAAGGTGAAGGCGACGCTGCCGGTCGGCACGGTCACGGTGAAGGCGGTCAAGGGCGGACTCGATGTTTCGGACGACGAGGCCGACGACATCGCGGTCATCGCCAGCGCTGCGGTTGAAGTGCATCTGGATCTGCCGTAAGCGTTCCGAGCCGCATCAGCAGGGAGCAGCGTTAGCGCGGCAGGATCGACTCGCCCATTAGAAACTTGTCGATCGCGTGGGCGCATTGCCGGCCTTCACGGATCGCCCAAACGACCAGGGATTGGCCGCGCCGCATGTCGCCGGCGGCAAACAGTTTCGGTGTCGAGGTCGCATAGTCCCCGGTGTTGGCCATGACGTTGCCGCGGCCGTCGAGTTCCATGCCGATTTCCTCGATCATGCCGCCATGGACCGGATGGACGAATCCCATGGCCAGCAGTACGAGGTCGGCCTTCAAGGTGAAGTCGCTGCCGGGAATTTCCTGCATCGAGGCGTCGAGACGAACGCCGTGCAACGTGTCGACCACGCCATTGGTGCCGGTAAGCTCCTTCGTGGCGACGCCCCAGTCGCGTTGGGCGCCTTCGGCCTGCGATGATGAAGTGCGCAGTTTCGCCGGCCAAAGCGGCCACGTGGATCCCTTGTCCGGGTGTTCCGGCGGCCGCGGCATGATCTCTATTTGGGAGACCGATATCGCACCCTGGCGGAACGCCGTGCCGATGCAATCCGAACCGGTATCGCCGCCACCGATCACCACCACGTGCTTACCGTCCGCAAGAATGTCTTCGACGTCGCCCTGCGGTTCTTCGCCGATGCGCCGATTCTGCTGCGTCAGGTAATCCATGGCGAACTCGACGCCCGCCAGGTCGCGGCCGGGCACAGGAAGGTCGCGCGGCCGCTCGGAGCCGCCGGTCAGGGCCACGGCGTCGAATTCATCCAGCAGGTCCGCCGCCTTAACATCGACGCCGACAGTGCAGTTATTCTTGAAGACGACACCTTCGGCTTCCATTTGCGCAACGCGGCGGTCGATCAGATGCTTGCTCATCTTGAAGTCGGGAATGCCGTACCGCAGCAATCCGCCGGGTTTCGCGTTCTTTTCAAACAGGACCACATCGTGGCCGGCGCGTGCGAGCTGTTGGGCGCAGGCGAGGCCCGCCGGTCCCGAGCCGACAATGGCCACCCGCTTGCCGGTCTTGCTTTGCGGCGGATTGGCGACGATCCAGCCTTCGTCCCAGCCGGTGTCCACGACCGTGCATTCGATGGTTTTGATCGTGACTGGATTGTCGTCGATATTGAGAGTGCACGCCTCTTCACAGGGGGCTGGGCAAATCCGGCCGGTAAACTCGGGGAAATTGTTGGTCGAGTGAAGCACTTCGAGCGCCCCCTGCCAGTCGTCTTTATAGGCAAGGTCGTTCCAGTCCGGGATGATGTTGTTCACCGGACAGCCCTGATGGCAAAACGGGATGCCGCAATCCATGCAGCGCGCGCCCTGCTGGGCGACCTGCTTGCGATCCATCGGGATGAGGAATTCATTGAAGTGCCGGACCCGGTCGCCGGCCGGCGCGTATTTCCGGTCCTGGCGGTCGATCTCCAGAAAACCCGTTATTTTTCCCATGTTATGCCCCCGTCCGGGTCGTCTTGGCGGGATTCCGGGTTGCGTGCATTTCCTGCAACGCCCGGCGGTAGTCCACCGGCATTACCTTGACGAAACGGCGCTGATAGGTTTCCCAGTCGTCGAGGATCATGCGCGCCCGCGCCGAATTTGTGTAATGCGCATGCCGTTCGATCAACTGATACAGCCGCTCGCTATCGAACTGCGTCATGTCGCGCATGATGTCGACAAGCCCGTGCGATTCCAGGTCGCCGCCCTGATGGGCGATCTGTTCAAGCGTGTCGTCTTCCGCGCTGATCGGTTCCAATTCGACCATGGCGAGGTTGC
>CAYYBI010000086.1:0-3607 GCA_964469835.1 uncultured Rhodospirillaceae bacterium | reverse complement strand
GCTTCATCCAAAGTATCGAAGAGCAGCAGGCGGCCCGAACGCAACGCCGCTTCCGCCTTCCCCAGCTGCATCTGAGCCAGCGAACGCTCCTTTAGGGGGGCGCTCGAAGCGACGGGCGTCTTGGTCAGGGCGAGATCGGTTACCGCATCGATGGCTTTGCGAGCCACGCCAAGCATGGGCGTTGGGATGCCGGCTGCCGCAGTGCCCACGAGGGGGTATTGGTAGAGGGGGCCCCGATAGTGCGACCCCGGTTCGAACTCCGGCATCATCGGAAAGGACCTGGATCCGGGGACGAAGACATTATCAACAGTGATATCGTTACTTCCTGTCCCCCGCATGCCCATGACGTTCCACGTATCGATGACTTCGCATTGCTCCCTGGGGAAGAACACCATTCGCATCTCGGGATTGTCGTCGGGACGCTTGTCGGGATCGACGAGGATTGTCGACGAGATCCAGTCAGCATCGAGGCAGTTGCTGACGAACGGCGCCTGTCCGGAAATGCGGTATCCGCCGTCGGTCGATGTCGCATGAAGTGGCCGACCGAATTGGGCGGCGATCACGATGTCGGCGCCGTCGCCGTAGATTTCCTCTGCCCCCTCGTCCGGGAGCCGAGCGCAGAAAACAGCCCAGTCCAAGGGATTTTCCAGGGTCCAGCCGGCGGCGGAATCGTAGCGGCCGACCTCCTCGCCCACCAGCGCGCGGGTGACGGGATCGGTCTCCAAGCCGCCGAGAGAACGAGGAGTCATCATTCGCAGAAGGCCCGACTCGCGCAACGCGTCCACCACATGGGGTGACATGCGGCGTTCCCGCTCGGCGTCCTCACTGTATTTCTCGATGATCGGGGCGATATCTTTCGCGGTCTCGATAAGCGACGTATCAATTTCGGTTCTCATCCTTCTCTCCTCCAAATCTATTCCCCGTATCCTGTCATAGAGAGTGCAAACTCAACCGAGACGAAAACATGAGCCTTGCTATCAGGACGCGCGTGACAACACCGCTTCCCGCCGCTGTTTCCAGTACAGACTTTGGTGCGAGCGCCGCGGTGCGCTTGGCAAGGTCCTTCGCATACGCCTCGAATATCAGGGGGACGAGATAGGTGTCGTAAATTTCAGGAATTGATCCCGCAAATACCTTTTCACTTTCAGTCATCTTATGCCTTTTCCAAACTCGCTGAGCGACCAAAATGGACCCGATAGCTATCCGGATTGACTCCAAATTGCCTCTGGAATGCGCGCCTCAATTGTTCCGCAGAGGTGAAACCCAGGTCGCAGGCAAGCGTCTTGATGGGAAGAGCGCTATCTTCTATCCGGCGGCGGGCGGCGTCCAATCGCGCGGCTTCAACGAATTTCGCCGGTGTCGTATGCAATTCTTTGTGAAAAACACGGGCGAAGTTGCGTTGGCTCATTCCAACACGCTTTGCAAGCGCTGCGACCGTCAGGTCCTCTGTCAGATTGTCCACAATCCACATCGGCAGCCCCTTGAGGGATTCTGCGTCCTGAATTTGCGCTTGTAGCGGAATGCTGAATTGAGACTGGCCGCCCGGCCTTTGCAGATGGACCACCATGTGGCGGGAGACCGACAATGCCCAACCGCGTCCGAGATCATCTTCAATCATAGCAAGCGCGAGATCGATGCCTGCCGTTTTGCCGGCGGATGAATAAATGGAGCCATCGCGGACGTATATCGGGTCCGGATCGACCGTAATATTCGGGAATTCTTCCGCAAGCCTGCGGCATGCGGCCCAATGCGTCGTAACGGTATGACCGTCCAGGAGGCCGGCCTCGGCCAGAATGAAGGTGCCCGTACAGACAGACGTGAGCCGTCGAGCCTGCGGTGCATGCCCTCGGATCATGGCCATGAGTTTCTGGTCCTGCCGCGCACGCCTGACAGCCTCCCGCGTGCCACCTGGCACGATGAGGGTATCAACGGAACCTTGAATTTTGCCGTATGCCCTTCCCGCGACAAGCGCCAAACCCGTCGAAGTGGTCACCGGGCCGGCGGCCTCTCCGAATACCTCGCATTCGTAAACAGGTCCTAGTTCGGGATATTCGCGCTCGACGAATTTGTTCACGGAAGCAAAAGCTGAAAGCGGTCCCGCGACGTCGAGCAAATCGACACCCTCGAACGCAATCAATGCTATACGGCGCCGTGCGTTTGGCCTTGGTAAATCGCCAAGTGGCCCGTGTCGCCAACGGTTATCCTGCGACTGCAATCTGGTCGCCGCGTCCCTCTTTTTCGGCTTCATCTGTCACCTGATCCATTGCCGTCAAAATTTGGTTACGCTCTTCGACGTTTCCACCGGTTTCTATTAGCCTTTCCAACGGTCGGCCGTTAATGCGGAGTTGCAGCTGATCTGGTCGCGAATAGTGGCCCCCGATATCAATCCCTACTTTAGCGGCCATGACAGCTTCTAACGAACCTTCGGCAAGAAGAATCGTTTCACCCTCGGCGGGTCCCGCAATTATTTCTCCGCGCGGATCGATGATGAAACTGTCTCCGGATCGGCTGCCTTTGTCGAGGTTGGCGTATCTTTCCGGGACGTCGGTACTCGACCGCAAGCCTGCTGAGGCGATTACATAAGCGCCGGTCTGCGACGCGTACGCACGTGAAAGCAGTAGTTGGCGCGTCCAGACCGAAACCGGCGCCGGACGTGGCCCACTTTCGCTTCCAGGCCAGGCGGCAATATGAATCTGAGTTCCCTGCGCGGCGAGGGCGTAGCCAGGTAACATCATTTGATGTTCCCAGCAGTTTAGTCCGCTGATGCGCCCATAGGTGCGGTCGTATACCTTCAGTCCTGTCGCGTCACCTTCGCCCCACACCGTAGGCTCCCCGTGGGTCGGTTTGAGTTTGCGGTGTTTGCCAAGAATTTTTCCTTCGCAGCCGATAAATAACAACGTGCAATAAATCGTGCCGCGAGTTCTGCGGTCCAATTCGGCGACACCGATGACAACGTCAATACCGGTCCGCTTGGCGGCCGCACACAACCTGTCTGTGGCAGGGCTCGGGATTTCAACGGCATTTGCCAAATATTCGGCAGCGGCCTTCCACCATAACGGCGATGGTGGCGAATTGGTAAAGAACGGGTAGCCCGGCAACCAGGACTCGCCAAAGGCGGCGATGGTTGCTCCTTTTTCGGCTGCTTCCTCGATGAGCCTACACGCCTTCTCGACTGAGGCATCCCGATCAAGCAAAACGGGGGCAGCCTGAATGGCCGCTAACGTAAACTTGGAAAATCGCGCCATCGCCGAGTACCTCTTTGAACTTTCGCATCGCAGAACTGAAACGAAATCATCGGAACAGGTACTGTAGGTACGCGGCGTACTGGCAGGTACGACATTGTGGCCGCAAAAACGGACAAACAGCGCAAAGTTCGTTGTCCAGCCATAGATGCCAAAATGGCTCACATTGAATCAAAACGGGACAGCGACCATAACGGTCTCGATGCGTTGAGACTTGCTTTGCAATGTCCGCTTTGGGTCAAAACCGGAAGTCAGGTGCGGCGGCTGGAATGTCCGGTATTGGGGGTGAAGCGGACTTTGCCGAGGGGTAGTCGGACCTCTTCTAGCTGTAAGCAGACATTCGGCGTGGTTCAGGCTGCGAGAGC
>CAYYBI010000085.1:0-18646 GCA_964469835.1 uncultured Rhodospirillaceae bacterium | reverse complement strand
CCACCAGCGTCGCCAGCGCTTCGCCCTCGACGTCCTCGGAAACCACGAGCAGAGACCGACCGGACTGCGCCACCTTCTCGAGCAGCGGCAGCAGGTCTTTCATGGCGGAGATCTTCTTGTCGTGAATCAGGATGTATGCATCTTCGAGCTGAGTTTCCATCGCATCCGGATTGGTGATGAAATACGGCGACAGGTAGCCGCGGTCGAACTGCATGCCCTCGACCACATCGAGCTCGGTCGCGAGGCTCTTCGCCTCTTCAACCGTGATCACGCCTTCATTGCCGACCTTTTCCATCGCCCGGGCGAGAAAATCGCCGATTTCTGCATCGCCATTCGCCGCGATCGTGCCGACCTGCGCAACTTCCGCGCCGGACGATATCTTTTTCGAGCGCTTTTCGATGTCCTCAACCACCTTCTGGACCGCCAGATCGACACCGCGCTTCAGGTCCATCGGGTTCATGCCCGCGGCCACCGCCTTTACGCCTTCGCGCACGATCGCCTGGGCCAGCAACGTCGCCGTCGTGGTGCCATCGCCAGCGGAATCATTGGTCTTGCTGGCGACCTCGCGCACCATCTGGGCACCCATGTTCTCGAACTTGTCCTTGAGCTCGATTTCCTTGGCGACGGTCACGCCGTCCTTGGAAATGCGCGGCGCGCCGAAGGATTTATCGAGCACCACGTTGCGGCCCTTCGGCCCCAACGTCACCTTGACCGCATCGGCCAGGATGTTGACGCCGTGCAACATGCGGTCGCGGGCATCGGTTGAAAACCTTACGTCTTTAGCAGCCATTATCGTATTCCTTCGCTAAATTAAGCCGCTTTCTTCTTCGGCTTGGATTTGGCCGCGTCGAATATGGCCATGATGTCGCTTTCCTTCATGATCAACAGGTCTTCGCCGTCGATCTTGACCTCGGTGCCGGACCACTTGCCGAAAAGCACCTGATCGCCCTTCTTCACGTCCAACGGCACCAAAGCGCCTTTTTCATTCCGCGCGCCCGCCCCGACGGCGACTACCTCGCCCTGCGTGGGTTTTTCCGTCGCGGTATCAGGAATGATGATGCCACCCGCGGTTTTTTGGTCTTCGTCGAGCCGACGAACCGCGACGCGGTCGTGCAATGGTCTGAATTTCATGGTTGATCCTCCTGCCCCTGATTGGGCAAATCCCCTAAAAACTGACGCCCCTCACGCGCCGGAGAGTGCACTAGCACTCCTCGACCCTGAGTGCTAGAGCACATAATCAACCCGCGCCGGGTGTTCAAGCCAATACCCAAAAAAAATATACGTCTGGCGACAAATTCGGAATCCACAGGACAGCCAATGCGGCTGTTGCTAGGTTGACGGTGCGGGATTCTTCGTCCCCAACAGCCGATCAGCGAAGAAAGGAGGTCATTCGACATGATGACCGCACGCAGTATTCTTGACCTCATTGGCAATACGCCGCTGATCGAACTCCGTAACATCGATACAGGCCCCTGCCGCCTCTTCGTAAAACTGGAAAACCAGAACCCCGGAGGATCGATCAAGGACCGCATCGGTCGATCGATGATCGAGGCGGCCGAACGCAGCGGACAGCTGAAACCGGGCGGCACGATTGTTGAGGCGACAGCCGGTAACACCGGACTAGGACTGGCGCTGGTTGCCGGTCAGAAGGGGTACAAGCTGATCCTCGTCATCCCCGACAAGATGAGCCAGGAGAAAATTTTCAACCTCAAAGCCATGGGCACCGAAATCGTGCTCACCCGGTCCGATGTGGGTAAGGGCCATCCCGAGTATTACCAGGACAAGGCGGCGGAAATCGTCCGAAACACGCCGGGCGCCGTACACGTCAATCAATTCGAGAATTCGGCGAATCCGCTCGCCCATGAAACCGAGACCGGCCCGGAAATCTGGTCCCAGATGGGGCATGAGGTGGATGCAGTTGTCTGCGGCGTCGGGTCCGGCGGGACGATTACCGGGCTGAGCCGGTTTTTCGAGCGGGTCAGCCCGGAAACCGAGATGATCCTCGCCGATCCCAAAGGCTCCATATTGGCCGACTATGTTGCGACCGGCGAGCTAAGAACTGATGTGGGAAGCTGGCTGGTAGAAGGTATCGGCGAGGATTTCATCCCGCCGGTCTGCGATCTGTCCCGAGTCAAGAAGGCCTATGTGGTGGACGATGCGGAAAGCTTCCTGACCGCGCGCGAAATTCTGGAGAAGGAAGGCATACTCGCCGGCACCTCATCGGGCACCTTGATTACGGCGGCGTTGCGGTATTGCCGCGAACAGACCGAGCCGCGTCGCGTCGTTACCTTCGTTTGCGACAGCGGCAACAAATACCTGTCGAAGGCGTTCAACGATTACTGGATGCTCGATCAGGGCCTGATCAAGCGCAAGAGCCACGGCGATCTCCGCGACATCATCTCGCGCCCGTTCGACGAGGGCGGCACCGTGACGGCGGCGCCGGACGACACATTGATGGCCGCCTATTCCCGGATGAAGTTGTACGACATATCCCAATTGCCGGTCGTCGAGAAAGGCGACCTGGTCGGCATCATCCATGAATCGGATATCCTGCTGGCGGTTTATGACAATGATGAACAGTTTTCCCAGCCGGTGAAGGATGCCATGACCCGCCGGCTTGAAACCCTGGACGTCGCCGCATCAATTCAGGATCTCCTGCCAATCTTCGAACACGGTCATGTGGCGATCGTAAAAGACAAGGATCGATTCCACGGCTTGATCACCCGCATCGACCTGCTGAACTATTTACGCCGGAGCGTCGCATGAGAAGCCCAAAACGACCGAACGAACCGCCCCGCGGCTTTTCCACCGACGCGGTGCATGCCGGACAAAGCCCGGACCCGACCACGGGCGCGGTCTGGACCCCGATCTACACGTCGACCACCTTTGTCCAGGACAGCCCGGGCGTCCACAAGGGGTATGAGTACAGCCGCAGCCACAATCCGACCCGCCAGGCCTTCGAACGATGCATCGCCGTGCTGGAAGGCGGCACCGCGGGCTACGCCTTCGCATCGGGCATGGCCGCAACATCGACCATCCTGGAATGCCTGGATACGGGCGCGCATATCGTCGCCAGCGACGACCTATACGGCGGCACCTACCGCTTGTTCGAGCGGGTTCGCACGCGATCCTCGGGCCTCCGTTTCAGCTTCGTCGACATTTCGGACCGCCAGGCGCTGGAAGCGGCGCTGACCCCGGAAACCCGCATGATCTGGGTCGAGACACCGTCCAACCCGCTGCTCAAGCTGGTCGATTTGGCAATGATCGCCGAGGTGGCGCGCACGCGTGGCATCCTGACCGTGGCGGACAACACCTTCGCCACCCCCTGGACGCAGCGGCCGCTCGAATTCGGTTTCGACCTGGTGGTGCATTCGGCGACCAAGTACATCAACGGACACTCCGACGTCGTCGCCGGAATCGCGGTCGTCGGCGACAACGCCGAACTCGCCGAACAAATGAGCTTCCTGCAAAACGCCGTCGGCGGCATCGCCGGGCCGTTCGACAGCTATATGGCGCTGCGCGGCGTCAAGACCCTGGCGATTCGCATGCAGCGGCATTGCGACAGCGCCCGGCAAATCGCCGCCTGGCTCGAAGGCCATCCGGCCATCGAGCGGGTGTTCTATCCAGGGCTCGAGAGCCACCCGCAACACGCGCTGGCAAAAAAACAGATGCGCGATTTCGGCGGCATGGTGTCCGCCGTGATCAAGGGCGGGTTGGAGCCGACCCGGCGGTTTCTCGAGCGATGCCGGCTCTTCGCCTTGGCGGAAAGCCTGGGCGGCGTCGAAAGCCTGATCGAGCATCCGGCGATCATGACCCATGCCAGCGTGCCGCCCGAGATGCGCGCCGCGCTTGGCATCGACGATGGGCTGGTCCGCCTGTCCGTCGGCATCGAGGATCTCGACGACCTGATCGCCGATCTCGACGCGGCGCTGTCCTAGAGATCTCGTTCGCGGGTCAGCCGTTTGCGGCAACCGCCTCCGGATAGGAAATCGTGGTGCGCTGCATCACACGGCGGTATCGGGCGCCGTCATAGGCCGTCGCCCGGTGCAGCACCGACCGGTTGTCCCAGACCACGATATCGCCTTCGCGCCAATCGTGGCGGTATTGATGCTCCGGCCGAGTCGCCCGTTCGAGCAGATCGTCCAGCAGCGCCGCACCCTTGTCCTGGGGCCAGCCGACGATCCTTGCCGCATGCGCTCCGATCAGCAGCGATTTTCGGCCGGTCGCCGGATTGACCTGCACCAACGGGTGGCGCACCGGCGGCGTTTCCGCGGCTTCCTGTTCGGTAAACTCGAATCCCACGCGCCGCCGCGAAAAAATAAGATCATGCTCGACGGTCAGACCTTCCAACTCACACTGCATCTCTTCCGGCAGGCTCTCCCACGCGGCCCGTGTCGAAGCGAATTCAGTGGCGCCCCCTTCCGGCGGCACCTCACGCGCGGTCAAAATAGAACACAGCGACGGGATGGTTTTGAACGTGCTGTCCGCATGCCACTGCATGTTGCCCTTCTGATAGTCCATGCGGCGGTCATCCGGCGGAATCACGGCCCCGGTCTTGATATCGACATTGGACTGCCGCGCGAACGGCGTGCCGCCGGCGGGATTGGCACCGATCGTTCGTTCCAATGGCCCGAACCGTTCACTGAAGGCGATTTGCCGGTCGTCGGTCATCGGCTGACCCGGCAGGACCAGCACCGAATGCGCCTCGAACGCGGCCCGAATTTCGGTGAAGTCCGCGTTGCTCACCTCCCCGGCTAGATCGAGTCCGGTCAGGCGGGCGGCAAATACCGGGGTCAGCGGCGTAACCTGCAACGACATGGCGGCGTCCCTTCTCCAACGGCCGGATACGATACCGGCAGTTTAGCGCAGCATGGCCGCCTGGCGAAGTTGCGCCGAACGCCCAACAAAGGATCAGGCGGTTTCACCGGGATAGTTCGACACTTCGACCAGATTGTCGTCCGGATCGCGGAAATAGACCGACGTAATCGGCCCAAGCGCGCCCGACCGGGTGTCCGGTCCCATGATAATCTCCACACCCTCGGCCGCGAGATGATCAACCACCTTGTCGATCGGCGTTTCCGTGATCATGCAGAAATCGGCGCCGCCGACTGACGGGTGCGCCGCGATCAGCCCGGGTTTGTTGTCGACCGGATGCAGGTTGATCTTGTGCTGACCGAACCGGAGCGCGGTCCGGCCCTCGCCGAATTTCAACACCTCCATGCCGAGCACCCGCGTATAGAATTCGCACGTCGCGTCGATATCGGACACGGTCATCACGAAATGATCGATGCGGGCTATCTTCATGGCACCACTCCCTGTCGTTCGCCGCCGTAAATATCGTGGCGAATTGGTTCCCACCAATCGCGTCGATCAATATACCACTGCACGGTGTCCCGCAGCCCGTCGTCGAAGTCGCGCCGCGGCCGCCAACCGAGTTGAGACGCCATCTTGCCGCCGTCGACCGCATAGCGGACATCATGGCCCGGCCGGTCCTCGACGAACGCGATCAGCGACTCATGCGGGCAATTCGACGACTCCGCTAGCACCGTGTCGAGGCACGCGCAAATCGAACGCACCAAATCGATATTCCGCCGCACCATACCGCCGCCAACGTTATAGACGTCGCCGGGCCGGCCTTGCGTCAGGATCAAGTGCAGCGCCTCGGCGTGATCCTCCACATGCAGCCAATCGCGCTCATGCCGGCCGTCGCCATAAACTGGTAGGGGATGCCCCGCCAGCGCGGCCAGGACCATCGTCGGAATTAATTTTTCGGGAAACTGATAGGGACCGTAATTATTGCAGCAATTGCTGGTCACCACCGGCAGCCCATAGGTGCGGTACCAGGCCCGTGCGAGATGATCCGCCCCGGCCTTGGTCGCCGCATAGGGCGAATTGGGGCGGTATGGCGCGCTTTCATCCGCCGCCGCGCCGTCCGGGCCGAGATCGCCGTAGACTTCATCGGTCGAGACGTGCAGAAACCGGAACCCATTCCGCTGCGCCGCCGGCAACGCGTCATAATAGGTCCGCGACGCTTCGAGCAGCGTATAGGTGCCGACGAGATTGGTTTGGACGAAATCCGCCGGACCGTCGATTGAGCGGTCCACATGCGATTCGGCGGCCAAGTGCATCACCGCATCGGGCGCGTGTTGGTCTAATATGCGCGCCACCGCCGCCGCATCGCAGATATCCGCGTGTTCGAAATCATGCCGCGGCGAGTCCATGACATCGGCAAGCGATTCGCGACGCCCGGCATAGGTCAGCTTGTCGAGCGTCACCACCGACGCCTGCACGTCCTGCACGAGATGGCGCACCACCGCCGATCCGATGAATCCCGCGCCTCCGGTAACGAGAATCTTCATCCCTCCTGCATCGGCCATCCTGCGCCGAGGGTCAAGAGCGAAAGGACGCACACCCGCGCCGCCGCCTATTGTCATCCCGGCATCGAGCGGGCACGATTTGGCGGCACGGCGGAACCGCCATGCATATTCCAACCGCGCAGCCGCAACAGAATTTGAGCCCGCCGCCCGGCGGCGGTTATTTCGAGAGCCGCAGAGTGCCATGTTGAAATTCGATCCAAGCAAGAAAGGCCCGCTGGACGGTCTGCGTATTCTCGACCTGTCCCGGCTCGTCGCCGGCAACATGCTGTCCCTTCAACTTGCCGATTTTGGCGCCGAGGTCATCAAGATCGAAACGCCGCCGCGCGGCGATCCGCTGCGCGACTGGGCGGCGGACGGCGTTCAGTTGCATTGGAAGGTCTACTGCCGCAACAAAAAGAGCATCGGCCTGAACCTGCGCGAGGCAGAGGGCCGCGATCTGCTGCTGCGGCTGGTCGAGACCGCCGACGGCATGATCGAGAATTTCCGGCCCGGCACGCTGGAAAAGATGGGCCTGGGCCCGGATGTGTTGCTGAAACGCAACCCGCGCCTGGTGCTGGCGCGGCTGTCCGGCTTCGGTCAGACCGGCCCCTATCGCCACAAACCCGGGTTCGGCACGCTCGTCGAGGGCATGTCCGGTTTTGCCGCGCGCAACGGTTTCCCCGACCGGCCGCCGCTATTACCGCCGCTCGCGCTCGCCGACATGATCGCCGGCCTGTCCGGCGCGATGTCGGTGGTGATCGCCTTCTATCACCGCGATCTCAAAGGCGGCAGCGGACAGGTGATCGACCTGTCCCTGCTCGAGCCGATCCATTCGGTGCTTGGCCCGGAAGCCGCCAACTACCGCCTCACCGGCGAGATCAAACCCCGGGTGGGCAACGGCTCCAACACCGCTTCGCCGCGCAATGTCTATGTCACAATCGACGGCAAGTTCGTCGCCATTTCGGCTTCGATGCAGGTCATGGCGGAGCGCCTGCTGCGCGCGATAGGCGCCGGCGACATGCTGGACGATCCGCGCTACGCGACCAACGCGGCCCGGGTCCAGCATCGCGAAGAAGTGGACGCGGTCGTCGGCGGCTGGATCGCGCAACGCACGTTGGTCGACGCGCTTGCCTTTTTCGAGAAGGAGAGCGTGACCGCCGCGCCGATCTACGATCCGAGCCAGACGGCCGAAGACCCCCATTTCAAGGAACGGCAGATCATCGTCGACGTCGAGGATGCGGACCTCGGCGAAATTGCGATGCACAATGTGGTGCCCAAACTGTCCGGCACACCGGGAACCTTCCGCAACCCGGCGCCGCATATCGGCGAGCACAACGAGAGCTTCCTAACGGAAATCGGCCTCGATGCCGGCGCTATCGATGCCCTGACGGGCAAAGGCGTCGTGTGGAGCCACGACAATCGAAAGGACCAAAAGACATGACGACGACAACTCAACAAGCGCGGCCGGTGTGGCGGTCGCTGATGTTCGTTCCGGTGAACGTGGACCGTTTCGTCGCCAAGGCGCATACCCGCGGCGCTGATGCGGTTCAGCTCGATCTGGAAGACAGCGTGCCCCTGGCCGATAAGGCAACCGCACGTGGCATGGTACAGGACGCCGCCAAGACCGTATCGCAGGCCGGCGCGGACGTGGTGGTACGGATCAACCAGCCGCTGCGTCTGGCCGTGCCTGACCTGGAAGCGTCGGTCTCGCCCTTGGTAAGGGCGATCACGCTGCCGAAGGTAGACAGCGCCAGCCATATCCGCCTGCTTGCCGAGATGGTCGACGAGTTGGAGGCGGAACGCGGCATGACGCCGGGACACACGCTGTTCATCGCCCTGGTGGAGACCGCGGACGCCTTTTTCCGGCTGGAGGAAATCGGAAAATCGCATCCGCGTCTGATCGCCATGGGGTTGGGTGGCGAGGATTTCGCCACCGCGCTCGGCATGGAGCCGGAACCGGACGCCATGCAATACCCGAAGCAACAGACCATCATCGCCGCGCGTGCGGCCGGCATCATTCCGCTCGGCATTATCGGAACGGTGGCCGACTATTCCGACACCGAGAAGATGCGTCAGATCATCCGCAAGTCGCGGCGCTTCGGATTCGAGGGGTCGTCCTGCATCCATCCCAGCATCGTGCCGATCCTGAACGAGGAATTCCGGCCCAGCGAGCAGGAGGTTGCCGGCGCCCAACGGATCATCCAGGCATTCGACGCCGCCATCGCCGACGGCCGCGCTTCGCTGGAAGTGGACGGCAAGATGATCGACTACCCGATCGTCTACCGCGCGCAACGGACGCTGGAACTCGACACCGCAATCCGCCAGCGCGAAGCGCGAAACGGGTGATAGACCGATCGTCCAAGCGATGAGCGGCAACACCATTGGGCCCGTCTGGCGATCCTTGCTCTATGTGCCCGTCAATGTCGAACGCTATGTCGCGAAGGCACATACGCGCGGCGCCGACGCCGTCATCCTGGATTTGGAGGACAGCGTGCCGCTGGCCGCCAAGAGTCACGCACGCGGATTGGTGCAGGAAGCGGCGGGGCGCGTCTCACGCGGCGGCGCGGACGTCGTGGTCCGAATCAACCGGCCCCTGCAACACGCGGTGCCCGACATCGAAGCCTGCATTTCGACCGCCGTCTCCACCCTGTGGGTTGCGAAGACCGCGAGCGCCAGCCATATCCGGCTGATCGCCGATCTGGTGGACGAATTGGAGGCCGAGCGCGGCATCCCAATGGGCCACACAAGGCTGATCGCCCAGGTCGAGACGGCGGATGCTTTCCACGCCATGCGCGCAATCGCAGCCGCGCATCCCCGCATCGTCGCCATGGGGCTCGGCAGCGAGGATTTCGCGCTCTCGCTCGGCATGGAGCCGCTTCCCGACGCCTTCCGGACACCGAAGCAGGAAGCCCTGATCGCGGCACGCGCGGCCAAGGTGACGCCGTTGGGCTTGATCGGATCGGTCGCCGATTTCTCGGACCTTGCCGAAATGCGGCAGATACTCGAGACTTCCCAGCGCTTCGGCTTTGAAGGCGCGGCCTGCATCCATCCGGCGGTCGTACCCATTTTAAATGAGGTTTTCAGCCCGACCGCGCACGAGGTCGCCGGCGCGAAACGCATCGTCGCCGCCTTCGAGACCGCCGTCGCCGAAGGGCGCGCGTCCCTGGAAGTGGACGGCAAAATGATCGATTACCCGGTCGTTGCCCGCGCCGAGCAGGTGATCGCGCGGGACGAAGCGATCCGCCGGCGCGCCGCGCGCACGGCCAAACTCTGAGCGAGGAAACATGGACGATCCGGTACAAAGGCACCCGACACGGGCGGAACAGCTCAACATCCTAGCCACCGTGGTGGCGGACAATATCGCTGCGGGCGACCGCCTGCTCGACCTCGGCGTAGGTGTCGGGTATGTCGCCCATCTGATCTTCGCCAAACAACCCGCCGCTACGATCGTCGGCGTGGACCGAAAGTCGGAGGCGTTGACCAGCGCGCAAGACGCGTTTGCAGGCTTCGACCTGAGTTGCATCGAAGGCGATCTGGAGGCGATCGCGGACCTGCCGATTCCCGCCGGCCCCTACAAGACGATATACAGCACGCTCACCTTTCACGATCTGACGGATGACGCGAAGCAAGCGGTCATTCGCTGGGCCGCGGGCCATTTGGCGCCCGGCGGGTTCTTTCTGCTGTACGACCGGCTGCGCATGACCGATGCGGCGCTGTTTCCGCTGCAACGAAGCATCTGGGCGCGCATAGAAAACGAATACGGCGTGGGCATGCGGTCCGCGCCCGACTACGAAACCTATCTGGATGATCTCGGCAGCGACAACCGGCCGGCCAGCCTTGCCGACTATCAGGACTGGTTCGCCGATGCGGGGCTCGCCTTTCAGATCCTTCACCTGCACGGCAATGTCGCCCTGATGGCCGGCGCGTAAATTTACGCGGGCTTGGCAGCCAACCGCTGGAAGCGATCGGCAAAACCCCGCATACTTGACGCAGGTACACCAGCGAAAGGGCTCGACCCATGACCGACCGTCCGAAGCCGTTTAGCGGCATCCGCCACATCGCCCTCGAAGTGCCGAATTTGGAGGAATGCGAGCGGTTCTATATCGACATCATGGGCATGGAGATGCTCAGCCGACCGCACGAGAACCTGGTCTATCTGACCTGCGGCAATGACAATCTATCGCTGTCGCGCGCCAAATCGGCGACGGAAGACGGCGGTTGCCTCGACCATTTCGGCTTCATCGTCAACAGCAAGGAAGAACTCGAGGACTGGTTCGCCTTCATGAAGACCGAGGCGGTCGTCCTGCTCGACACGCCGCACGATCACGCCGACGGCGCCCGCAGTTTTCACTGCAAGGATCCGGCCGGCAATGTGATCCAGCCGCTCTATCACCCGGCCATCTCCGGCCAGCGGTTCACGCCCGCCAACTGACCGGGAATACCGGCCTGAAATTGGCGGCTAGAGAGCAAATCCCGAGCGAACCGAAACGGTTCGCGACGACGTATTTGCGTAAAAACAAAGAGATAGACCATTTTACTTGAGTCAATTTAAACAAGAAATGGTCTAGAACGGCACCTCGCCTTCCAGAATGATGCGGTGCATGACCCGGCCTTCCGCGTGATCGTAGTCGTCATAGGCCAAGTGCAGAACGGCGCGGTTGTCGCATAGCAGCACGTCGCCGACCCGCCATTTATGGCGATAGGTCACGTCCGGCTTGATCGTCTTGTCCAGCAGATCGTTCAGGAAATTTTGGCTTTCGTCCGGCTTCATATCACCGACCCGGTCGGTTTTGCCCGGATGGAAATACAACGCCTTCCTGCCGGAATCCGGATGAGTCCGCACCAGGGGGTGGATTTGCGGCGCACCGAATTTCGCGCGGTCTTCCGCGCTGACATAATCATGATCTTCGATCTTGTTGACGGTCTTCAGCGCCGCAAGCGCCTTCCGCTCCGGCTCGGGTAAGGCGGCGTAGGCCTCCTGCATGTTGGCGAACCCGGTGTCGCCGCCCGACGACGGCAGCGACAGCGCATACAGCACAGTGGTCTTCGGCGGCCGTGCGTGATTGGTATGATCGGTGTGCCAGGCCCGCGAGCCGGTCGCCGCCTTGCGCCCATCCGGACCAGCGATGGTCTTGCGGCTGTCGAGCACGGCGATTTCCGGATGCTCGTCCATCAGCATGTCGGACAGGTGCTGCGGCATGGTATCGCCGAACAAGCGGGCCGCGGCGAGATACTGCTCCGGGGTCAATTTCTGGCCACGTACCACCGTCACCAGATGATCGGCATGCGCACGCTTCATCGCGGCCAGATCGTCCGGATCCACCGGGCGGGACAAGTCGACGCCGGTCACTTCGACGCCCAGCGCGTCCGACAAGGGTTTAATTGACAGTGTCACGATATCCTCCTTCGAAGCAAAATTCGCGGCGCGTTAAGACAATACCGGCGATTATAACCCGACGCACGCCGCGGGAACGGCGAAATGTTCCGGCCGCAGAAAAATCGTCGTGCGTTTGGCGAAACGGGGCAAGGCGCCGTCAAACGGCGCCCGGCGATGCAGCAGGCGTCCATTGTCCCACATGATGAGATCGCCGTTGCGCCAACGATGCGTATAGATGAACCGGTCACACAGGGCATGCGCCAGCAGCGCATCGAGCAGTGCCCGTCCATCGGCGTCCGTCATACCGTCGATGGCGAAGGTATGATTGGGCGAAACATAGAGCGTGCGCGCATCGGTGCCGGGAATGTCCAGCACCATCTCATGGGTCACCGGGGGCGTGCGGTCGTGAATCGCTTCGACCTGCTTCTCGTCCAGCAGGTCCTGGAAACTCGGCGACCATTTTTGCCCGTATTTGCAGTGCGCCCGTTTGCCCTCCACCTGCGCGCGCAGATCGTCCGGCAAACCCGCATAGGCAACCGCCATATTGCAGAAAGACGTGTCGCCCGCCCCTTCCGGCATCTCGGTACCGTGAAATATCGACCCCGTTGCCGGCCGCTGCCGATAGATCTGGTCGGTATGCCAGACAAGCTCGCTGCTGCCGAGCCCGCCCAGCGTCGATCCGTCCGGCCGTTTCAGGGGCGATACGTAGATCACCTCCGGATGCTTCGGCGAGTGCATTTCGCCGCGAACCGTCACTTCGAGTTCCCCGAAACCCCGGCTGTACGCCACCAACTCGTCCTCGGTGATGTTCTGGCGCCGAAACAACAGAAGGGGCTCCCGGCGCCAGAGCCGGTAGATCGCATCGAAGGTCTGCGGCTCCAGTTGCGCCAAATCGACGTCGAGCACCTCGAGCCCGAAGTTTTCGTGCAGCGGTTTCGTTCGCAGTTCCATCGCGGCCTCTTACCTGCCTCTACCATAACGCCTGACGGTTTCGATGGTAATGTCGAATGGCGGGCGTGCAAAGATGCCGCCTGGCATCTCCCAAAATTCGTTGGCGAAACGACGAATTACGGCTCTCCAAACCCCACAACCAAGCACGGCGGCACCTTACACTAATTCGCGTTATTCATCTTATCTATATGAACTTAAACATATTAATTTCACAGAGCCCTCTCAACACGAATTATCCGCATTGACTCGTTCAGGAGTCAGGTCTAGATAGATTGCCACGTGGTGATTTGGCCCGACCGGCTTGCGGCCACGTTAAATAATCCAGCTAAAAGGTCGGAGCGTCCCAGAGGAGCCCTGACCTGTTTCGGTCGGGGATTTTTTATGCCGGCGCGACCGGCAAGGAGGACGCGATGAAGGATACGCATCAGTCCCGCAAGGATAACTGGCGGCCCCAGACGAAATTGGTGCGGGGCGGTCTCGACCGGTCGCCGCACCGGGAGACGGCGGAGGCACTGTTTCTCACGTCGGGCTTCGTCTACGACCAGGCGGAGGACGCCGAAGCCGCCTTCAAGGGTGAGACCGACCGTTTCATCTATACCCGCTACGGCAATCCGACCGTAGCCTCCTTCGAGGAGCGGCTCCGATTGCTGGAAGGCGCCGAGTTCTGTTCGGCGACGGCGAGCGGCATGTCGGCGGTCTTCACCGCGCTGATCGGGCTGCTCAAGGCCGGCGACCGCGTCGTCGCCTCCCGTGCCCTGTTCGGCTCCTGCCACTACATCATCAGCGAATTGCTGCCGCGCTTCGGCGTCGAGACCGAATTCGTCGACGGCACCGATCCAGCGCAATGGGAAAAGGCGCTGTCGAAGCCGGCCCAATGCGTCTTTCTGGAATCCCCGTCGAACCCGACGCTCGAGATCATCGACATCGAACGGGTCGCCGAGCTGACCCATGCGGCGGGCGGCAAGCTGGTGGTCGACAATGTGCTGGCCACACCGATCCTGCAGAAGCCGCTGGAACTGGGCGCCGACATCGTCGTCTATTCCGCGACCAAGCATATCGACGGGCAGGGCCGCGCGCTGGCCGGCGCGATCCTCGGCCCGCAGAGCTATTACAAGGATTGCATTCAGCCGCTGATGCGGCATACCGGACCGGCCTGCAGCCCGTTCAACGCCTGGCTCATGCTGAAGGGTCTGGAGACGCTGGATTTGCGCGTCGAGCGCCATTGCCGCAACGCACAGGACATAGCCGAATTCCTGCAAACCCAGCCGGGCGTGACGCGCGTCATCTATCCCGGCCTGAAAAGCCACCCGCAGCACGACCTCGCCGCGCGCCAGATGACCAAACCCGGCACGGTCCTGGCCTTCGAGATTGACGGCGGGAAAGACCGCGCCTTCCGCATCCAGAATGCGCTGGAAGTGGTGGATATCTCCAACAATCTCGGCGACACCAAGAGCATCGTCACTCATCCGTCGACCACGACGCATCAGCGCCTGTCCGAGGAGGAGCGGTTGCGGCTCGGCATCGGCGAAGGATTGCTGCGGCTGTCGGTCGGGCTCGAGGATGCCGAGGATATCAAGGAAGACCTGGCCCGCGCCCTCGCCCTGTAACGACACAGGTCTTTCCCGGGGCCGCGAGGGCACGCACTGGACGCATGCCCCCGTTCGGAGTTGAATATGGGCTTACGGCGTCCTGCCCGGCCGCCGGCAGCTTCGGGGGACTTCATGGAAAAGAATTTCTCGTTTTCGAACCAGCATGTCGATCTGATGCAGCGGGATGCCGAATCCATCATGGGGTGGCGCTACCAGCCGAGCATCATTTTCGAACGCGGCAAGGGCACGATCATCACCGATGTGGACGGCAATGATTACTACGATTTGACGTCGGGCATGATGTGCATGGTGCTCGGCCATTCGCACCCCGAACTGACCGAGACGATCAAGGAGCAGGCCGAAACCCTGGCCCATGAGTCATCCTGGTATTCCAACCGCTGGTCCGTCGAATTCGCCGAACTGATTGCCAGCACGCTGCCCGGCAATCTGAAGATGGTCAATTTCGCGGTGACCGGCTCGGAGGCCAACGAGATCGCAATGCGCATGGCGATCGGCGTCACCGGCAAGCACGACATCGTCTCGGTTCTCCGGGGACTGCATGGCGGTTCGCTCGCCGCGGAATCGGTCACCAGCGTCGGCGGCGAACGCAAGGGCGGGCTCGGCCCGCTCATGCTGCCGGCCCGGGCGAATGCCATTCTCGCGCCGTTCTGCTTCCGCTGTCCGGTCAACCTGGAATACCCGTCCTGCGACATCGATTGCCTCAAGCTCAGCGAAGACATGATGGAGCACATGACCAGCAAGTCGGTCGCGGCGATCATGGCGGAATCGATCATCGTACCGGGCGGCATGATCGTCCCGCCGAAGGAATGGCTGCCGCGGCTCCGCAAGGTGGCCGACGACTGGGGCTCGCTGCTGGTGCTCGACGAAGCGCAGCTGGCGCCGGGGCGCACGGGCAAGCTCTGGGCCTTCGAGCATTATGACGTGATGCCCGATATCGTGACTTTCGCCAAGGGGATGTCCGCCGGCATGGCGATCTGCGGCACGGTGACGACGCCGGAAATCGCCGAAGCCTGCGACGGCAAGGTCGGGCTGCCCTGGGCCGGCACCTATTCCGGCGATCCGTTGCCCGCGGCGGTCGCGCTCAAACAGCTTCAGATCGTGCTGCGCGACAAGCTCACCGAAGGCGCGGCGGAAAAGGGCAAGATCCTGCGCCGGCGGTTGGACGAACTGAAGGCGAAATACGACTGCGTCGGCGACGTGCGCGGCGAAGGGCTTTATCAGATGCTCGACATCGTCACCGACAAGAAGAGCAAGATCCCCGACTACGCCATGGCGGAACGGATCCGCTACAACTGCGCGCTCGAGGGGCTGCTCACCATCAGCGTCAAGAACTACATGCGCATCGCGCCGCCGCTGATCGTGACCGAGGCCGAGATCGACGAAATCGTCGGGCGCTACGACGCGGCGATCAAGCGGGCCGAGCAGGGCTTTCCGAAGGATGTCGACTTCACGAGTTCGAGTTCGCTTGCCGCCAAGAAATCCGCCGTGCGCCCGGCGGCGGAGTGACCCCCCTCCCTAACCCTCCCCCTCAAGGGGGGAGGGAACCATGCCGAGTTTGGTCATTCAAAGTCCTCCCCCTTGAAGGGGGAGGATTTAGGTGGGGTGATCCAACTGATCAATCAGCTTGGCTTGCGCCAGTATAACTAAACTACCTTACCCCGTCACCGCCGCCCGCAACGCCTCGAAGCGGCTGACAGCCGACAGCGCGACCGCCGCGTTGCTCAATTCGTCATAGACGGGCATGCCGACTGCCAGCGCGCGGGCACGGTATTTCTGCTTGCTCTCCTCCAGCGCCGGCTCGCCGCTCGACCGCAGCACCAGCAGGAAATGCGCCTGTCCGGGATAATCCTGCTGCATCTGCACCGCCGCCTGGATGAGGTTGTCCAACGGGTCGATCGGCCCGCGCCCCACAAAGGCGGCCAGGTTCAGATGCATCACCACCGCGTCCGGCTTGTCCTTGGCATAGATCGCATCGAGGATCTTGCCCGCGATGCGGCCTTCCTCGCGCTGCATCGTGCCGACCGGCGCATCCACCGGATTGGCGATGCTGGTGCCCGGCGGCAGTTCGAGGGCCTCCAGCGCTTGCCGCGTGTCGTCGCCGAAAGGATCGATATCGAGCCCGTGCCGATAGAAAAAATCGGTCGCCAGGACGCTGGTGCCGCCGCCATTGCCGAACAGCGCCACCTGCCGCGTTGAAGTGCCGCGCTTCGGCCGCAAGGTCTGGAAGGCAAGCAGCACGTCGAGGAATTCGTCCAGCGTGTCGCACAGGATACAGCCGGTCTGTTTCGACAGCGCCACCCACACCCGGTCGTCGCCCGCCAGGGCGCCGGTATGCGATGCCGCGGCGACGAGGCCTTTTTGGGTGCGGCCGCCCTTCAGAATCACCACCGGTTTTTCCATGCGGTTCCGCTTGAGCACCTCGAACAGTCGCCGTCCGTCCTTCACGCCTTCGACATACATCCCGACCACCTTGGTCTGATCGTCGGCCAGATAGAATTCTAACAGGTCGTTCGGGCCGAGATCGGCGCTGTTGCCGACCGTGACCAGACCGCTGAACTGAATACCCCGGCGCGCGCCCCGCATGATGATATCGGTCCCGAGCCCGCCGCTTTGCGTAATCACGCCGACGGACCCCAGGGCATCCGGCGGGTTCTGCGGAAAGGTGACGCGGCCGCGCGGCGAATACATGCCGAGACAGTTCGGCCCAAGCACGCGGCAACCGCCCGCGCGGGCGGCGTCCACAAGCGACCGTTCCAGCTCGACGCCGTGCGAGACCTCGGCGAATCCGCTCGATATGACTTGCGCAAAACGGACCCTGCCCGCCGCACCGGACAGGATTTCGGGCACGCGCTCGGCGCCGATCGCGATGTAGCAATAATCGGCCGGTTCCGGCATGTCGGCGAGCGACGGATAAGCGGGCAAGCCCTCGATCTCCGGCGCTTTCGGATGAATGGGATAGATTGCGCCGGCAAACCCGAAGTCGCGCATGCGCGTAATGAAGGTGTTGGCGATCGTCACGCCGGTGCTCGACGCCCCGATTACCGCGACTGTCTTGGGCGCGAAGAGGTGCTTGAAGGAGTCGACAAGGCTTTCATCGTCCGGCGCGTCAGCATTTCCCGATGTCGCGCCACCAGAGCCGTCAGTCAGCACGAAGCGCGCATCGACGGCAACCGCCGCCGAGTTCGAAACGATCAGCGGGTTGATATCGAGTTCGGCAACCTCGTCACCGAGCGACAGCAGCAGGCCATCCGTGCCGCCGACCTTGAGCAGCACGTCGACGATGGCGTCCCGCGACACCGCCGCCTGGCCCCGCACCCCATCCAGCAGGGGCGCGCCGCGCAGCTCGTCCAGCATCGCGCGCGCATCCGGTTCGGTGATCGGGCACAGGCGGAAGGCGACATCGGCCAGCACTTCGACAAAGATGCCGCCGAGCCCGACCATGATCATCGGTCCGAATTGCGGGTCGCGGACGCCGCCGATGACGATTTCCTGGCCCTTGGCCGCCATCTCCTCGATCAGGAAACCATCCAGCTTGCGGCCTTTGATCCCGGGCGCATTCAGCATTCGCGCGATCGCGTCGCGCACCGCATCGGCCGACTCCAGATTGATCGCGACACCGCCGGCATCGCTCTTGTGCAGGATTTCCGGCGACATCACCTTGACGACCACCGGCATGGTAAGGCCGTCCAGCGCGGCGGCCGCATCGTCGGGTCCCGCGGCAATAGCCGTCTTGGGCACCGCCACGCCGCAGCTCGCCAAAATGCCTTTGCCGGCGCGTTCGTCCAGCGCGGTCCGGCCGTCCTGCCGGGCGCGCGCGATTTCCGTCCCAATGTCCATCCGCGGCTCCTTCCACCCGGTCAGTAGCTGGTCGGCCAGGCCCGCATCAAGTGCTGGCCGACGCCGTTCGTTTTGCGCAGCTGGTAGACTTCGAGCATGCGGATCAGATAGTCGCGCGTTTCGTCCGGGCGGATGACGTCCTGCACCGCATAGATCGACGCCATGTCCCAGACCTGCGAATCCTGCTGGATCTGGGTCAGGGCCTCGTCGAAGCCGTCCTCGCCGGGGCCGACGCCGTGGACGATCTTGGTGGCGAAACGCGGGTCCATGAAGCTAACCTCCGCGGTCGGCCATGCCGCCACGTCATCGGAATGCCGCCCGCCGCCCATCGCGACATAGGCCCGGCCGTAGCTCTTGCGCAGGATTACCGACAATTTCGGCACGGTCACGAGACAGGTCGCGTTCATGAAGTTCATGATCTTGCCGGGCGCGCGCCGGCGTTCGGCCTCGGCGCCGATGACGAATCCCGGCGTATCGACCAAGGTGATGATCGGGATGTTGAAGGAGTCGCACAT
>CAYYBI010000084.1:0-5214 GCA_964469835.1 uncultured Rhodospirillaceae bacterium | reverse complement strand
TGATCTCCGCGCCCAGCGCCGCGCCGCTGGGGCGAACGTCGATGCTGCTGTCGATCGCCGTGTCGCTCATGATCGTGCCTCCAGATCGCGTCCGAATTCAGTTTGTGCCGAGCAGCGCCTCGCGGAACCGTCCCTTGTGCCACGACGCATCGCGCGAACGATGGATCGACGGCGCATCCGTCGGCGCCACTTTGACGAGGACGAACGAGGTGCCGTTGGACCCGCGCAACATCTGGCCCGCGTCTTTCAGCTCGGATTCCTTGGTCACTGTCCGCACATTGGGGATGCAGCCGCCTTCCGCCATCTTGGCCATGTCGACGCCGCGCCCCGTGTGGCTTTCCTGCCATCCGGTCTCGCCATAGCGCTCGTTGTCGACGCAAACGATGCTGAGGTTCGGCGGGTTCAATACGCCGACCGTGGCCAGCGTACCCACATTCATCAGCAACTCGCCTTCGCCGGTCACCACGATCACCCGCTTGTCCGGTTGCGCCAGGGCGAGGCCGAGGCCCATCGCCGTCGCCGCGCCCATGGCGCCGCTCAGCGTATAGGCGTTGGGGACATCGCCTGCGGCCGCCAGGACATCGTCTTTCGCGCCGGCAAGGCCGGTGACGATCAGAATGTCGCTGGTATCGCCCAACAGCGTCTTGACCGCATGGCGGCGCTCCAACATGCCTTCCTGGACCGATTCTTCCGGTCCCGTGCGTAATCCTGGTTTGCTGGACATCTTGGACATCTTATGCGTCTCCCGTCGAGAAGGCCTTCGCGCCGAGCAGTTTTTGCGTCAGCAGGACGGCGATGGCTTGTTCGGATTGAAAGGCCATGGTGCACGCGGCCTGGGCGGCGGGGATCACTTCGTCCGGCGAATCCACGCGGATACAGGTGATGCCCGAGGCTTCCAGAACCGGCTGAGTGGCTTGTCCCATGGCGTATTGCCAAGGATTACCCTCGCCAAAATCGCCCCGCATGCTGACGAAGGTCAGGAACGGGAAACGCCCGTGTTGAATCAGGGAAAAGAAGTTCACGCAGTTGCCGACGCCGCTGCTCTGCATCAGCAGGACGCTGCGGGCGCCGCCGAGATGGGCGCCGGCCTGCAGGGCCACGCCTTCCTCCTCCGTCGTCACGGAAACCGAATGCACATCGGCATCGGCGATCGACCGGTTAATCAGGATCCGGTGTCCAGCGTCCGGGACGTAGGAAAATTGCGTTACATTTTGTTGTCGGAGCAGGTCGTAGAGCTGATCCTGCCATGCGGGCGCGTCGGCCATATCGTTCCTCCCTGTCTTTGGCGTTATTGTTCAGCCTCGTGTAATCGCGTCAAGCCGTGGACATCTCGGCTCGGAGGCCACGCCTGCTGAACGGGTTGTGGTACGGCGTTGACGCCAGCGTTTCGGGTCGCCTTGACAGTACCGTGTTGTACGCGGCAGGTCTATTCCCCGTACCAGGCAAACACAAAGATTCACCGCTTTTATGACAAACACACTATCGATCCAGAACAGTGACTCCGGCCGTGATCCCGAGACCTTGAAACTGCTGCTCGACAGCGTCCGCCGCCTCGTCGACGACGTGCTGATCCCGGCGGAAGCGGCGGTGGACGCCGCCGCGCGCGTTCCGGATGACATCGTCGATGCGCTGCGCAAGATGGGGTTGTTCGGCATTTCGGTGCCGGAAATCCATGGCGGGCTCGGCCTCAATATGAACGAGGAGACGCAGATACTTTTTGAGCTATGCCGCGCGTCGCCCAGCTACCGGGCGCTGATCGGCACGACCGTGGGCGTGGGCGGCAAATCAATTGTGCTGGATGGCACCGAGGCGCAGCAGACGACCTACCTGCCGCGAATCGCCACCGGCGAGATCATTGTTTCCTTCTGCCTGACCGAACCCGACAGCGGGTCCGACGCGGCGGGCCTGAAGACCAGCGCGCGCCGCGATGGCGGCGACTACCTCATCAACGGAACCAAGCGGTTCATTTCCAACGCGCCGGACGCCGGGCTGTTCTGTGTGATGGCGCGGACCGATCCGGATCAGAAGCGGGCGTCGGGCGTCTCGGCCTTTCTGGTCGAGGCGGGGACGCCGGGCCTGAGCGTGGGGCCGCCGCCGCGCAAGATGGGACAGAAGGGCGGTCCTGTCGCCGATGTCATTTTCGAGGATTGTCGCGTGCCGGCCGCGGCGCTGCTGGGCGGGCGGGAAGGGCACGGCTTCCGCACCGCGATGAAGGTGTTGGACGACGGACGGCTGCACATGAGCGCGGTCGCGGTCGGGCTGGCCACGCGGTTGATCGAGGAATCGGTGCGCCATGCCCGCGACCGCCGGCAGTTCGGCCAGCCAATCGGCGATTTCCAACTCATTCAGGGCATGCTGGCCGACAGCGAGGCCGAATGCTATGCCGCGCGCGCGATGACCGAACGCACCGCCCGGCTGCGCGATTGCGGGGCGACGATCACCAGGGAAGCGGCAAGCTGCAAGTATTTCGCGACGGAAGCCGTGTGGCGCATCGCCGACCGCGCGGTACAGATCCATGGCGGCTACGGCTACATGTCCGACACAGCGGTCGAACGCCTGTTCCGCGACGCCCGCCTGCTGCGGATCTACGAAGGCACCAGCCAGATCATGCAACTGGTGATCGCGCGGGAGATGCTGAAGGAGGGATAGCTTCAGCCTTTCTTTCTCCGATATATTCTTAAAATAACAATTTGTTAAGAGTTCACCTTTTCAATCGGACTGTTCGTTTGATGCTTCGCGTCTCCACTCATCTTTTGATGAATTGCACGAGGAGGTTGCATCTATGAAGATACGATTTTCAGAAGGCAAAACGTCGCGGTCACGCTTTCTAGGGGCCGTCCCGCTCTTGCTGACGCTCGCCGCCGGTTTGCTGTTCGGATGCGCCGAAGAGCCCAAAATCAGCAAAATCGAAATTCCCGACCGGCTCGAGCTGGCCCGATTGCTGAAGGAAGGGCAGTTCGCCCGGCTCGACCAGTTGATGAACCAGATTCAAGATGCATACGAATCCAAGAATATCGATGAAACCGCGCTTCGCAGCGTTGTCTTGGCCTTTCACGGCGCGGACCCTGAATTCGCCGAACGGTTAAGCGAATGGCGCGCGGCGGTTCCCAAATCCTTTGCACCCTATGTCGCATCTGGCAGTTACCAACTGGCCTTGGCCTGGGTTACCCGCGGAACGGAATTTGGAAAATTCACGAGTTCGAAACAATTTGAGGTGATGAGACGCCACCTTTTGGATGCACGCGCGTCCTATCGGGCGGGAATCGAAAGGCGCGCGGAAATTCCGATCGCGTTGGCTGATCTCATCACGGTTTCGATGGGATATGGCGGCGGCCGACGGGCGGTTGATCGGGTCTATCTGGAAGCAAAAGCGGTACTGCCTGCATCTTCGATGGTTCATCGCCGATACCACTATGCCTTATCGGAAAAATGGTATGGATCGAAACTCGAACAGCGCCAGCTCCGCGATCAGTTGCTGCAACGGTTCCCAAACAACCCAAGTTTCAAATGGGCCAAATACGTGGAGGACGAGGACCAGCAATGGGATAAGGCATATAAGCTTGCGAATGAAAAACGCACACTGGAAGCCATCGCTATCGCGGACAGCCTGCTACAACGTTCGGATTCGCGCTGGAACCGCCTGTATCGGGGCGACATCTTGCACATTCTGGGAAAATACGACGAGGCGCTGGAGGAGTATTTCAGGGCCTTGCGCATATCGCCTGGCTGGAGCGAACCGGTAAAGCAAATTCAATACGTAATGACCCGGCAGCGGCGGCGCCTAGATTCACTCAAGACGTGGCAGCAGTTGATTCGATACGATCCGTACAATCCGGAGTTTCTGCTCCCCTACGCCTCGTTCCTGGAAACTCTTGCAAAGGATGAGGAAGCACGAGCGTTGGTGGACCGTGCGCTGGTCTATGGCGCCGACGACGACAAGGTGCGAACCGCGCTGGGGCGCCGATATCTGGTGGAAAAGAAAATGGAGCGCGCGATCGCGGAAATGCGCCGCGCGGTCGAACTCGTTCCGGCCAGGGCCGATAACTGGCTATACTTGGCGAGGGCGCTTCAGATGAACGAAGATTGCTCCGCGATCGAGCCATACAAGGTCGTCGTTTCGATATGCAAGGCTCTAGACGAAGATAAATCCAAACCATGGCGCCGATGCAAATTGGTGCAGGCGCATGAAGCCGAACTATCGATTAAAAATATTACCGAAGCTTGCGAGTGAATGGGATAACGCGCCAAAGCGATACCCGCGCCACATGACGCTATGATCATAGTAGGGCGGGAATCTTCTGGAATATTGACTTATTTTGACGGCGCTTTGGTTCGATTGCGCGCCGCCCTTTGTTTCTGCTGCCGGGCGCGACCGAGGGCTTTGAGCTGTTCCAAATAGGGCTCAACAATATCCTTGTCTTGCTTTGCCATCTCAAATTGCTCGTATTGGGCAATAGCCTGGTCCAACCTTGCGAGTTGTTGCTCGCGCGCCGCAGGCGTCAGATCCCTGGTGTTTTTGGCGATCTCTTCCCGCCGCATCCTGGCTTGTTGAAGCGCCTTCGCCGAATCGAATCCAATGGGCGCGCCTTTCTTCATCATCATCAGCATCTGAGCATTGACAATCCGGCCGCCCATGGCGCGCCACATTGCGTAGCTGTCGAAGCCGTGCTTTCGCAAGAGGTGGTTGAAATCGTCGATCTTGCCGGCGGCGGTCATTTCCTTCATGGCGCGCTCGTAACTGCCCTTCCGGCCGATGATCTTGCCTTTCTTGGAGTAGCGCAGTTTTCCCCAATACTCGCTGGCCATGGTCGTGATCGGCTCGAAGGATGCCATGAAGTTTTCGACATCCTTGCCGGTCAACGGCTTGATCTTCGCCGCATGGGCGGGGCCGAAGCCGACAAAAAACACCATGAAAACAGTGAAAAGCGCACGCGCTGGTCGTCCCATATCGCACCGTCTGGATCGTTCTTTCGACCAACCCAGAGTCGCATGCAATCGTTAACGAGCGGTTAGGGGGAAAGTCTATCCAAGCAATATCAGCCCACTAACCCATTACCCTCACGACATCGCGGCGTAGCGTTTCAGATGGTGGGCGTGGTTGCCGAACATGGTGTCGATCATGGTCAGCCGCTTGAAGTAGTGGCCGATCTGCATCTCGTCGGTCATCCCCATGCCGCCGTGCAGTTGGATCGAGTTCTGTCCGACGAAGCGCCC
>CAYYBI010000083.1:0-5857 GCA_964469835.1 uncultured Rhodospirillaceae bacterium | reverse complement strand
TCGCGCGCCGATAAGTGCGAGTACACCTGCGGCGCCTACTGGCAGCACACTGATGGTGTCTGGCGGATGTGCCAGTCCTCGAACCCGGCTTAGCGAGGGTCCGCTACTCCGCCTCCGACAGCTCCACCCAGACCGGCGTGTGGTCGGAGGCTTTTTCCTTGCCGCGCGGGGTCTTGTCGATCTCACAGGCGATCAGCCGGTCGGCGGCTTGCGGCGACAGCAGGAAATGGTCGATGCGCAGCCCTTCGTCGCGGTTCCAGCGGCCGCGCTGGTAATCCCAGTAGGAATAGCCGATCTCGTTGTGCAGCGCGCGCCAGGCCTCGGTCAGGCCGAGGTTGATCATGGTGCGGAAACGGCTGCGGGTCTGCGGCAGGCAGAGCGCGTCGTCGGCGAAGCCTTCGGGATCGTAGGTGTCTTCGTCGCCCGGGCAGCAATTGTAGTCGCCGCCGAGCGCCACCGGCATTTCGGTCGGCAGCAGCGTGTCGCGGATATGCGCGATCAGCCGGTCCATCCAGGCGAGCTTGTAGGGATACTTGTCGCTGTCCACCGGGTTGCCGTTCGGCAGATAGATTCCGCAGACGCGGACGCCCTTTATCGTCGCCTCGATATAGCGCGCCTGATCGTCCTCGTCGCCGCCGGGCAGGCCGGTGGTGATGTCTTCCATGGGATGCTTGGAGAGGATGGCGACGCCGTTGTAGCTCTTCTGACCGTGCACCGCGATGTCGTAACCGAGCGCCTGGATTTCCAGTGCCGGGAAGCTGTCGCTCTCGGTCTTGATCTCCTGCAGCAGCGCCACGTCGGGCTGGGCGTCCTCGAGCCATTCGAGCACGCGCGGCAGGCGCGCCTTGACGGAGTTCACGTTGAAGGTCGCGATTTTCATGACGTCATGCCTACAGGATATTGCCGTCGGAGTTGCCCATGTCGCGCTGCGCCGCTCCGGCGCTCGCGCGGATACTGTTCAACAAGGTGTAGTGATCCGGCAGCTTCTTGACCAGCATGCCCTTCAGGTCACCGAGCCATTTCTGATAGCCGTTCCAGTCGTCCTGGGACACGAGATGGGTCGCGCCGAACGACGCGTTGTCGAAATATCCCTTGCCGAACAATACAATAACATAGGTCAGGTAGCTGAACAGATGGCCGCGTTCCATCTCCTCGCCGCCCGGCAAGGCATGGCGAAAGACGTCGAGGTCTTCCTGCAACGCATCCGGAACCTGCAGGTCGTTGCTCGCCGCCCGCCAATAGGCTGTGTCGTCCCGGTTCGTCGTGCAGTAATGCAGCACGATGAAATTGCGAATTTCGTAGTTCAGCTCTTCCATCCGCTTGTTGAAGCGGTTTTGCAGGGCAGGGCTGTAACTCTTGTCCGGGAAATAATCGGTCAACCATTGCAGCGCCATGTCGATCATGAAGATGGCGGTCGATTCCAGCGGTTCGATAAACCCGCTCGACAGGCCGATGGCGATGCAATTCTTCTCCCAGACCTTCTTGGAGCGGCCGATGCGCATGCCGATGGCGCGCGGCTCGGCGCCCTTCCCCTCGGGTCCGAGGTGCTTCAGGAACTCCTCGGCCGCTTCGTCGTCGCTGCGGAATTTGCTCGAAAACACATAGCCGGTACCGATGCGGGAATAGAGCGGCACCCGCCAGGACCAGCCGGCGCCGAGCGCGGTGCTGGTGGTAACCGGCTCCAGCATGGTCGGATCCTGGTGTGGCAGTTGGACCGCCAAGGCCCGATCGTTCAGCAGGTATTTGTCATAGGATTCGAACTCGACGCCAAGCGCCTGCTGGATAATCACGCCGCGGAAGCCGGTGCAATCGATTACCAACTCGACCGGGTGCCGCCCGCCTTCCTTCAGCTGCAAGGAATCCACGAAGCCTTGCTCATCGAGCTGGACTTCGACCACATCGTCGCGGATATGCTCGACACCGCAAGCGGTTCCGATTTCCGCCAGGAATTGAGCGAAAAGACCGGCATCGAGGTGATAGGCGTAGTTGACCGTCCGCTCGTAGCTGCCCTTGTCGATCAGCCGGGGACCGCGGTAGTTGTCGATCAATTCGCCCATCGGCGACTGGTATTCCCCGTAATGCGTCCGGTCGCCTTCCGCTCCGAATTTGTGGAAATGATATGCGGGATTGAAGCCCCAGATATCGTCGCCGATGCCGTCGAACGGGTTGATGTAGCTCAGCGGCTTGCCCGTTTTTGGGTCATTGTCCCAATGCCGGAACCGTACCGCCAGCTTGAAGGAAGCGTTGCACCGGGTGATGAATTCCGCTTCATCGATGCCGATGAATTTCAGCCATTGCATCATCGACGGCACGGTCGCCTCGCCGACGCCGACCGTCTTCACATTGGGCGATTCAATGAGCGTGATCTTGATCGGCGGTACCTGGGATCGTCGGTTGAGATGGACCGCCAGATAGACGGCCGACATCCAGCCCGCCGTACCGCCGCCGACGATGGTGATATGCCGGATGGGGTCGCTCATCGCCCGGTATCCTCGCGCAATTCAAGTGTTGTTGTCGATGGTACTGAGGACCTCGGTCTATGCCGTCGATTGCGCGCCCCGCACCAGCCGGCCCGGCAACGCGCCGGTCGCTTCGCCGTGGCGCTGGACCGGCACGCCGGCGACCACCGTCGCTTCGTATCCGTCGGTCTTCTGAATCAGCCGCCGGCCACCGCTCGGCAAGTCGTACGCGACTTCCGGGCTGGACACCCGTAGCCGGTCGTAATCCATCACGTTGATGTCCGCCTTGAGGCCGGCCTTGAGCAGGCCGCGGTCCAGCAGCCCGATGCTTTCCGCGTTGTCGCGCGTCAGCCGTTTGATCGCCCAGGGCAGGGGAACCTTGCTGCCGCGGGTCCGGTCGCGCGTCCAATGGGTCAGCATGTAGCTGATCGCGCTGGCATCGCAGAGCACGCCCACATGCGCGCCGCCGTCACCGAGACCGACCAGCGTGTTCGGATGGCACATCATGTCGTGTACCGTATCTAGATTGCAGTAGGTGTAGTTGCTGAGCGGACGGTAGAGGATCGTCTTGCCGTCGTTTTCCAGCAGCAGGTCGTACGTGAATTCCGCCGGGTCGCGCCCCGCGCGCTCGGCCATCGCGGCGACGCTCTGTTCCGGCGCCGGCTCGTAATCCGGTGGGTCGCCCAAGGGGAAAATGCGGTCCCAGCGATTGACGCGATAAGCCAGTTTCGCATTGGGATTGGTTTCCGACAAAAGCTGCGCGCGGAAATCGGGCTGGCGCAGGATCTTCAATTTTTCATCAAGGGGAAGGTCGGCGATTTTGGTCCAGCTCGGCCGGTTGACGAACGGGTTCTGCGAGATCTCGAAACCCAGCAGCACGCCGGTCGGGCGGGTCAGCACCTGGCCCAGCATCCTCGCGCCCTCGTCATTGGCTTTCGAAATGTCGGCCATGATACCGCGCCACCATTCCGGATTGGCGTCGCGCTGCAGGATGGTAATCGAAAGCGGCCGGCCGGAGCGTTCGGCGAGGCGCCGGAGCATAGCGAATTCGGCGTCGGAGTCGTCGAAATCGGAGATGACTTGCATCCAGCCTGCGCCGGTCTCGCGGATCGCGTCCGCAATCGTGGCGAGTTCGTCTTCCTCCGCCTGCAAAGTGGGAATGGGTTCGCCCGCCAAAGTCTGGTGGTTGAGCGTGCGCGAGGTCGAAAAGCCGAGCGCCCCCGCCTTGATCCCTGCCGCCGCAAGCTGTGCCATCTTCGCGCTGTCCTCGGGCGTTGCCGGCTCGCGGTCGACGCCGCGCTGACCCATGACATAGACCCGAAGCGCCGCATGGGGCACTTGCGCCGCCACGTCGAGGTCGTAGTGCCGGACCGCGAGCGTATTGAGATAGTCTTCGAAAGTCTCCCAGTTCCATGGCAAGCCTTCGGCCAGCACGACCTCGGGAATGTCCTCGACGCCTTCCATCAGCTTCACCAGCTTGTCCCGCTGATGGGGCAGGCAGGGCGCGAAACCGACTCCGCAATTGCCCATCATCACGGTAGTGACGCCGTTCCAGGAGGAGGGCGTGATCGTGTTGCTCCAGGTCACTTGCGCATCGTAATGGGTGTGGAGGTCGATGAATCCAGGGGTGACGATTTTGCCGCGGGCATCGATCTCTTCCGCGCCCTTGGGCAGCTCCTTGCCGATCGCGGCTATGCGGTCGCCGGCGACAGCCAGGTCGGCTTCGTAGGGATCGCCGCCGGACCCATCGATAATGGTTCCGCCGCGAATGACGAGCGTGGTCCTATCAGTCATTTTTTCGGGTGTCCTCCTGGATCGGGGAAAGCGTCGTGGTCATCCGATGGGCAGCGCCGCGGTGCCGGCTATTCTTGGATGGCGTACCGGTGCGGGTGGCCGGGCACAAGCATCGGCCCAAATGCCCCTGCTTGGCAAGGGCAGCCTGTTGTCGAAATTTTGATTTTGAACGGCGTCGGAAGGGCCTTAGAGGGGGCGCCGGCGCTTGAAACCACGATGGGTGGTGGTGGGCGGCGCTAGACGGAAAAGGACGCCCCGCAGCCGCAGGAGGAGGTGGCATTCGGATTGTTGACCTGAAAGGCTGCGCCGATCAGGTCTTCCACGAAGTCCAACTGCGAGCCGGCGAGCAGGTCGAGCGAGACGTCGTCCACCAAGACGGTAACCGGGCCCTGTTGGAACAAATGGTCGTCCGATCCAGTCTGGTCGTCGAATTTAAAGCCGTATTGGAAGCCGGAGCAGCCGCCGCCGGACACGGTAACACGCAGCATGGCGCCGGGCGGCTCGTCCTCGAGCAGCTTGGCGATTCGCCTCGTGGCGTTTTCGCTGACCATGAAGGTGCGTTCGCCGGCAGGTTTCTCGGTTGCGAAGATGTCTGACATGGCTTGGTTTTACCCTGAATCCTGTGGAAGTTACATAGAAATTAATCCGCCCGTGTCAATGCCGCTCAGGGTGTGAATAGGGGCGTTGCCTTGCCGGGCAGGGGCCGATAGGTTCCCGCCATGGCCCATGCGCCCTATGCCAGTGATCCGGCGGCAAGTCGCGGTCGTCTGTACCCGGAGCCGGAGAGCCCGACGCGGAGCTGTTTTCAGCGGGACCGTGATCGCATTGTCCATTCCACCGCCTTCCGCCGGCTCATGCACAAGACCCAGGTCTTCATTTCACCCGGCGGCGACCATTTCCGGACGCGGCTGACCCATAGCCTGGAAGTTGCCCAAATCGCCCGTGGATTGGCCCGGGCGCTGGCGTTGAACGAAGATTTGGCGGAGGCGCTGGCGCTGGCGCATGACTTCGGCCACACGCCCTTCGGTCATGCGGGGGAGGAAGCACTGGACGCGGTGATGCAGCCCTATGGCGGGTTCGATCATAATGATCATGCGCTTCGCATCCTGGTGCGGCTGGAGCAACGCTATGCCGATTTCGATGGGTTGAACCTGACCTGGGAGACCCTGGAGGGGTTGGTCAAGCACAATGGGCCGTTAACCGGCCCCCACAGCGCGGATCAACCGTTGACCCGGACGGTCGCGGAGTACACCCGATCGCACGATCTGGCGCTCGACATCTATCCCGGACCCGAGGCGCAGCTTGCCGCGCTGGCGGATGATATTGCCTATGACAATCACGACGTGGATGACGGCCTGCGCGCCGGCGCGTTCACCGTGGAGCAGCTTGAGGCTGTGCCGCATGTGGCTAAGGCATTCGATTTAGTTCGCACGCGCTATCCGGCGATCGAGCCGCACCGGCTGATCCACGAATCGGTGCGCCGGCTGATTGACGGTATGGTCGGTGACGTGATCGAAGAAACGCACCGCCGGCTGGAGCGCGCGAAACCGGCCAATGTGGAAGCGCTGCGGGCGTTGGATCACCCGGTCGTTGCGTTCTCCGCC
>CAYYBI010000082.1:0-15431 GCA_964469835.1 uncultured Rhodospirillaceae bacterium | reverse complement strand
AATCGTTCGACAGCATGAAACCGGTGGCGGCAGCGGCCCAGCCCGAGTAGCTGTTCAGCATCGAAATCACCACCGGCATGTCGGCACCACCGATCGGGATGATGATCAGTACGCCAATCGTGAATGCAACGATCGCGATCGCCCAGAAAAGTCCAGCCCCCTGATTGCCGCATATCAAGGCAATCAGCAGAATCAGGAGCACGCCGAGCGCCGCATTCAGGAAATGCTGCCCCGGGAATACAATCGGCGCCCCGCTCATAATTCCCTGCAACTTCGCAAAAGCGACGATTGACCCGGTAAATGTGATTGCCCCGATCGCCGTGCCGATGCTCATCTCGATCAGGCTGGCGACGGGTATCTTGCCAAAAACGCCGATCCCATAGGCCGAAGGTTCATAGAACGCCGCCGCCGCGACGAATACCGCCGCCAATCCAACCAGGCTGTGGAACGCGGCGACGAGCTGCGGCAGGGCGGTCATCTGAATCCGCATCGCGACCACCGTGCCGATCGATCCGCCGATCAGCACGCCCGTGAAAATCAGCGAATAGCTCAGCACACCCGGCGACGCCAGCGTCGTCAGCACGGCAATGACCATGCCGACAATGCCGTAGACATTCCCGCTGCGGGCAGTTTCCGGCGACGACAAGCCGCGCAATGCCATGATGAAGCAGATGCTCGCGATCAGATAGGCGAGGGCCGGTAAATTACTCATGATGATCCCAGCGCTCCCCTAAGCCTTCGGCTTCTTCTTGAACATCTGCAACATGCGCTGAGTGACGATGAAGCCGCCGAAGATGTTGATCGACGCAAGGACTACGGCGATGAAGCCGAAGATTTTGGATATGCTCATATCGGCGGGACTCGCCGCGATCAGCGCGCCCACAATGATTACCGATGAAATCGCGTTGGTCACCCCCATCAGCGGCGAGTGCAATGCCGGCGTCACGTGCCAGACCACATAGTATCCAACAAAGACAGCGAGCACGAAAATGGTGAACATGAAGACGAAGGGTTCGCCCCCGGCGCTCGACTGAAAGGCGGTATGCGCAACCTGATTAAACAATTCCTCCGCCTGGACCGCGAGTTCCGCGGCCCCTCTCGCCATTTCCTCGGCTTTTTTGATGAGTTCGTCGCCCTGCATCTCGATCAGTCCCCCTCACCGTCGGTGACGGCCTTGTCCGGCGCGGCAGCCGTATCGCCGGATTTCGGTTCCTTGGGCGGCGGCGCGTCAGCCGAATCGGCCACCGTCGGCGCCTTCGCCGGCTTGGCCGCGGTGTCCGCAATGGAAGGATGAACGATCGCGCCGTCCCGGGTGACCAGCGTGCCGGTGATCACTTCGTCCTCCCAATCGATCTTGAGCGCTTTGCTGTCCGCGTCGATCATCGGCGTCAGGAAGTTGAAAAGATTCTTGGCAAACAGCTTGCTCGCGTCTTCCGGAATTCGCCCGGGCACGTTGCGATGTCCGATGATCCGCACGCCATGCTTGGTGACCACCTTACCAGCCACCGCCCCGGCGCAGTTGCCGCCCGCTTCGACCGCAAGATCGACGACGATCGCGCCCAGCCTCATGGATTTCAACATCGCCTCGCTAATCAACTGGGGTGCGGGACGTCCGGGAATAAGCGCCGTGCAAATCACAATATCCTGCTTGGCAATCGTTTCCGCGATCAGTTCCGCCTGCTTCTTCTTATAGGCGTCACTCATTTCCTTGGCGTAGCCGCCTTCGGTTTGCGCCTGCTGGAATTCTTCGTCCTCGACGGCAACGAATTTACCGCCCAGCGACTCGACCTGCTCCTTCGTCGCAGGCCGCACATCGGTGGCCGACACCACCGCACCGAGCCGCCGCGCCGTTGCAATCGCCTGCAACCCGGCCACGCCGACTCCCATCACCAGCACCCGCGCCGGCGGCACCGTGCCCGCCGCGGTCATCATCATCGGGAAGGCGCGGCCAAACTCGACCGCCGCATCGAGCACCGCGCGATAACCGGCAAGATTGGATTGCGACGACAGCACGTCCATCGACTGGGCCCGTGAAATGCGCGGCATCAGCTCCATCGCAAATCCGGTTACGCCGGCTTCCGCCATCGCCGTGACGAAATCCTTCTCCGTCAATGCATTCATTTGACAGCACAGGATCTGACCCTTGGAAAAATTGGCGAGCTCGTCTTCGCCCTCGCCCGCGAGCATCGGCGCCCGCACCTTGAGCACCACATCGGCGTCCTTCAGCGCGGCCTTCGCAGTCGCGGCGATCGTGGCGCCCGCATCGGTAAATACTGAATCCGGCATGGACGCCTTCACGCCCGCGCCTTTTTCCACGACAACATCGGCGCCCAAATCGGCGAATTTCTTGACTGTCTCAGGAGACCCGGCGACGCGCGTTTCGTCCGGCCGCCTTTCCTTGAGAATGGCGATTTTCATATCGGCAAATCCGGCTGGATAATTTCCTAGCAGCCCCCCCGCGCTGGAACGCGGCTACGGTATGCCAGTTAGCACGCAAAATGCCAAGACAAGGAATGAACTTTCCGCGACCTGCGACCCTATGACCCGAAACCGGGAAAACCCGCGAATGGCACTAAACCGGCGCAACCTGTTCCAGGGGCGGATCGCGGCGCGGCGGCAAATTGTCGTACAGATCCGCCAACAGATCCCGGCGCATTCCCTGAAATCCGCTATCTTCCCAGAGGTTACGCCATTGGTTGGGGTCTTCATCCAGCTTGTAAAGCTCGCCCTCGGTGCCGTCGTAGTAATTGCTCTTCTCATATGCGGTGCAGACATACCCGTCGCGATAGATCGTTCGCATGTGAATGCCGATTCCGTCGAAAATGCTGTCCCATTCGGTAATCAACCGTTGCTGGCCGCCGCCCGGCGCGGTCGGCAGGGGGCTGCCCTGCATCACGTTCGGCACCGGCAGTCCGGCGATGTCGCAAAATGTCGGCGCCAGATCCACATGGCCGACCAGATCGTTTAGCACCGCCGGCGTAACCCCGGCCGACGGCGCGGGCCGCCAGATCAACGGCACATGCATCAGCGCATCCACATGATAGGGACCCTTGAATAGCATGCCGAAATCGCCCTGCAATTCGCCATGGTCGGTGGTGAACACCACGTCGGTGTCGTCGTACCAGCCGCGCCGTTCGATCGCCGTCATCACCTTGCCGCAGGCGTCGTCGATCAACTCGTTGGAGACATGAACGAAGGCGTTAACCTCGCGAATCTGATCTTCGGTGAGATCGCACGGCCGGAAACTTGCCGGCACCTCGAAATTGAAGCGGCCCCGGCCCTCGTACCACTCAAGCCAATGGCGCGGCTTTTGCGCGAGGATTTCGGCCGCCTTGTCCCGCGAGCCGGGATAGCCCGGCGGCAAATCCAGATCGCGCCAATCGACGCGGTGCAATTCGGATTGCGGCGGATCCCACGGGTGGTGCGGGTCAGGGAAGCTCATCCAGAGGAACCAGTCTTCTTCCGCGTCGAGGCTGTCGAGCCAGTCAATGGCGCGGTCCGCTACCCAGTCGGTGTGGTAGTGCTCGCGCGGGATCGGGTTGAACCAGACCTGCGGCGCGCCGCAATCGCCGCCGCCCCGGCCGCTCACCTGCTTGTTCTTGTCGACATATTCGAAGAAATCATCGACCTCGTCGGGAAAGTTCTCCTGCAGCCACTTCGGATAGTGCACCAGGCTGCGCCCGGCGCGGCCCGTATGGTTGGCGAGTTCCATGCGCTCAAATCCGCGATGCGGGCCGGTCGTGCCGCGCGACGCCGCCCAGTTCTCGTAGAAGGATTTGTTCGGATCGGAAGACGGCTCGAAATGCGCCTTGCCGATCAGCGCGGTGCGGTAGCCGCCCTGATCCCGCAGATGCGCCGCCACATCCGGCGCGTCCAGCGGCAGCGGAATGCCGTTGAAGATCACGCCGTGCGTCCGCACGTATTGCCCGGTGATCATGGTCGACCGGGCCGGCATACAGACCGTGTTCTGATTATGCGCGCGGCTGTAATTGATCCCCGAAGCCGCCAGCCCGTCGATCACCGGCGTGCGCGCAATCGTGCCGCCATTGCAGCCCAGCCCGTCGAAGCGCTGCTGATCGGTGGTGATAAACAGAATTTTGCGGCCCATGCGCAGGCTCCCCTCCTAATTGGTTCGGCGGGACTATAACCGAAAAATCCAATTTCCGCTGCCGACGCCATCTTTCTGCGACCACATCATATTTTGTTAACCCGCTCTATTTATTCAACTAAACATGGACCAGCCAATTCATCGGCGGCGGCCGACCATTACCCCTCGCGACATCGCCAGCGTCTTCGCCATTGGCTGGTTAACGCCCTATGCGCTCACGATCCCATTCTATTATGCGATAATAATCCTGCGAAATGCCGCGGGCGGGTACGGTGCGGGGTTTGACCAAATTTTGTGGGGCGACAGTAACCAAGTCGGTCTTACCGGCGTGGATTATCTATGGATCGCCTTCATTCTCGCTTGCGAATTATTCGCCGTCTTCTTCTTCGTTATCCTTCCGCAACGTATGACCTGGCGCAGTTTCGGGCTGCACCGAGCGTCCAACAAATGGCTGTACGTAGCGGTCCTTGCCATAGGCCTCTTAGCGTTGATCGACGAGGCCCTACTTTATTACTTAAAATTGACGCCCGAGGCCGACGCGTTTCTTAAGTCATCTCTCCTTCCTGCCAACCCGACGATTACAGATCTGCTTGTCGCGATCCTAGTGGCTGGATTTGCAGCGAGCTTCATCGAAGAACTCGTTTTCCGTGGCGTGATGTATCGCGGATTGCGCACCCTACTCGGCATCTGGCCAGCGGCAATAAGTAGCGCGGCGCTTTTCAGCGCGGTGCACATGTACTTTATCAATCCAGGCGGCCAATACGGTTGGTGGATGAGTGGTCAAATATTCGTTTTCGGTCTTATCGCCGCTATCCTATTGGAGAAATCTGGATCCTTGTGGCCCAGTATCGTGATGCATACGGTAGCCAATACCGGATTCGTTGCCTTCGAATTTTGGGTGCTCTAGACAAACCGCCTGTCACTCCGCCGCCGGCACACCCGCCGCGTCCAGCGCTTCGGTCTGGCGTTTCGCCAGCGCCGCCTCGTCGAAATCGTCGATCAGGTCGTGGAACAAACGGTGCCAGTTGACCTCGGCCCGGAGATGCATGAAGACCGATCCCAGCCCGATCGCCGCCCGATCCATAAAGACGAATTCGCGCGGCGGCGTCACGCCGCCGAGCTTGCGCAATTCCCGGTGCACCCGGCCCGCCACCTGCGCGCCGTAAAGCCCGCTCTCCGATTCCTGGATGCGCGCCACCTCGTCCTTCAGCAGCGGGGCGTAGACGAATTCCGCCCAGATGTTGAGCGTGTCGATCAGCTCCTTGCGCAGATCGGTAAAGCCCCAGGTCTCGTAGGCATGCACCGCGAGGTCCGCATCGCCATCGCGCAACGCCCGGTACAAATCGATCACGCCGCGCACGAAGGACGGCGGGAATTTTCGCACGCAGCCGAAATCGAGCAGGTTGATCCCGTGGTCCGGGCGCACACTATAATTGCCGAGGTGCGGATCGCCATGGATCACGCCGTAAAAATAGAACGGCACATACCAGGCGCGGAACATGTTGCGGGCGATCGTGTTGCGAGTCTCGGGCGACGCCTCGCGAAAATCCATCAGCAGCCGGCCATCGAGCCAGGTCATGGAGAGGAGCCGGTTAGTCGAAAGTTCCGGCTGCCGCACGGGCACATGGATCTCGGCCACATCGGTCAGCATGGCCGCGTACAGTGCCATTTGCCGGCCTTCGAGATCGTAGTCCAGTTCCTCGCGCAGGCGGGCGGAAATTTCCGCATGAATCTGATCGGTCGAGACCGACCGGTCGCCGCGCTGATAAATGGCGAACACCATACCAAGCTGGTTGAGATCGGCCTCCACCGCCGATCCCATGTCGGGATATTGCAGCTTGCAGGCGAGATCCACCCCATCGAGCGACCGCGCCCGGTGCACCTGGCCCAGCGATGCGGCATGAGCGGCGTTGCGATCGAATTCCGCGAACTTTGCGCGCCAGTCCGGCCCCAGCTCGGCCGCCATGCGCCGGCGCACGAAGGGCCCGCCCATCGACGGCGCGTTGGCCTGCAATTGCTGCAGCTCGCGGACATATTCCTCGGGCAGCGCATCGGGAATCGTCGCCATCAACTGGGCGACCTTCATCAGGGGGCCCTTGAGGCCGCCCAGCGCCGATTTCAGGTCCTCGGCGTGCCGGCGCTTGTCGAGGTCGAGGCCGAGATACCGCGCGCCTGCGAGCCGCGCCGCCAGCCCGCCGACCGCGGTGCCGACCCGCGCATAGCGGCGCACCCGTCCGCCGACCGAATTGTCTTCCGATTCCGTCATGGGGAGATAGATAGGGGCGCCGACGGCAATGTACCAGCCGTCATCGGCTCCTACCCGTACGGCCGCTCGGCGCCATAGGGCGTCATATCCAGCCCGGGATCGCGGCCGGCCACCAGATCCGCGATGATCCGGCCGGTCAACGGCCCCAGCGTCATGCCGAGATGGCTGTGCCCGAAGGCAAAGAAGACGTTTTCCTGCCGCGGCGAGCGGGCGATCACCGGAATATTGTCCGGAGTCGACGGCCGGGCGCCCATCCAGATGCTTTGTTCTTCCGCCGACAGGCCGGGCAGCACGCGCGCGGCATGCGGCAGCAGGCGGCGGATGCGACGATAGTCGGGCATGGCATCGACGCTGGCCAGTTCGACGATCGATGTCATGCGGATTCCGGATTCATGCGGCGACAGCGAGAACCGGCGGTCGGCGAATTGCACGTACCGGTTCAGCGACCGCTCGGGCGCCGGCATCATGATATGGTAGCCACGCTCCGCGTCGAGCAACACCTTCGCGCCGAGTTCCCGGGCGAATCCATTGGACCGCGCACCCGCGGCAATCACAACGCGGTCCGCGTCATGGCCGCCGGTATCGGTCGCAATGCGGACCGTATTATTCCCGTCCGCCATCACCTGCTGCGCATGCTCGCGCAGGATCAATCCGCCGCGCGCCCGGAACGTATCCGCCAGTGTCTCGACCAGCCGGCCCGGGCTGCGGATTTGCCGCGAGTCGGGAACGAAAAGCGCATGCTTGAAGATCGGCGCCAGGTTCGGCTCCATCTGGCGCAGTTCGTCCTCGTTCAATATCTCGTAGGCGCACCCGCTGGCTTCCATCATCGCGCGTTCGAACGCCGTGCCTGCGAACGTCGCGTCGCTTTCGTAGACCTTGAGCGATCCCGTTGCGTCGATCAGGTCTCCGCACCCCGTGTCGCGGATCAAGGCGTCATAGGCGTCCATCACATGATGAAAGAGCGTCCCCATCGCGCGGCAATTCCGCTCGACCCGGGGACGCGACGAATTGCGCAGATACCCGGCCAGCCAGGGCAGCAGACGCGGCACATATTGCCAGCGCAACACCAGCGGGCTTTCCGGGTCCAGCAGCATCTTCGGCAGCCGCTTGACCAGCCCCGGCGACGACGACGGCATCACCGAACTTTGACTGATCGAGCCGGCATTGCCAAACGACGCACCGGAACCGGGTTCATTGGGATCGAGGATCGTCACCGAATGACCGTCTCGCTGAAGAAAGAGCCCGCAACTGACACCGATCATGCCGGCGCCGACGATAGCAATTTTGCGGGGTTCGGGGCTGCCGGTCATCGATCCAGCGCATACGGGGCGAGATCGACGCCCGGCTCACGGCCGGCGACCAGGTCGGCGGTAATGCGGCCGCTGATGGGTCCCAGCGTCATGCCGACGTGACCGCCGCCGAAAGCGCAATAGACATTGTCATGGCCGGGCGCGCGGCCGAGATGCGGTACGGAACTCGGCGTCGACGGGCGAAAGCCGAGCCAGGCGCTTTGTTCTTCCTGGCGCAGGCCGGGAATTGCCCGGCCGGCGCGGCCGATCATATGGCGTACCCGTGTATAATCCGGCGGCGCCTCGGTGCCGGCGAGTTCCACGCCCGTGGTCATGCGCAAGCCATGCGCCATCGGCGACAGGAACATGGTGTCCTCGACCACGTTGATCGGACGGGTCGGAGCGTTTTCCGGAAGCGGCAGCATGACGTGATATCCGCGCTCCGTGTCGAGCAGAACGTTCGTTCCCAATTGCTTGAGAAATTGCTTCGACCACGCCCCCGCCGCGACCACTACGGAGTCGAAAGTCTGCGGCCCGTCCTCGGTTATCAGTTCACGGGCGCGCCCGTCGGAGAGGGCGATCCGGATCACTTGCTGCGGAACGATCGTCCCGCCCTTGCGGCGAAACGCCTCGTGCAGCTCGGTCACCAGCTTACCGGGATGGCTCAGCGAGCCGTTGTCGGGAAGGTAATAGGCATGGCGAAAAATGTGCGCGAGCCCCGGCTCCATCTGGCGCAATTCATCCTGGTTCAGGACATCGAACTTCCGACCGCAACGGCGCATCAACTCGAGAATCCATTGCGTCTGCTGCCAGCCTCGCTCGGTCTCATAGACCGCCAGCGATCCGGTCTGTCGCATAAAGGATTCGGTGCCCGTGTCCTGTAACAGCGTGCGATAGGCCTCATAGGCCTGGTCGAGCAGCGCCGCTTTCGCGCGGGCATTGGCCTCGATCCGCGCCGGCGTGCCATTGCGCAAGAGGCTCAGCAGCCAGGGCGCGATACGCGGCAAATAACGCCAGCGAACGGCCAGGGGACCGTATGGGTCCATCAGCATCTTCGGTACGCGCATCAGAATATCGGGCGTTGCGGTCGGGATGATTCCGCCGGTGCTGACGACGCCTGCATTGCCCGAGGATGTTCCCGTGCCCGGGTCGCCCGGATCGAAGACGGTGACGTCGTGTCCGTCGCGCCGCAGGAACAACGCCGCGCTGATCCCCGCGATACCGCCGCCGATGACACCGACACTTTGTGGTTTCGGATCGATTTCGTTTGTCATCGCCATGCTATTCGCCGCCCATCCTAAATGCCGCTGTCGACCATCCAGTCTAAGACTGTCTGAGCAACCGACTCCCAACCGACATCGAGCATCATGACATGCCCGATATCTTCCAGAATATTCGGCGACACACCATAGGCTCTTGCGGTCGACCGGACAAAGGCCGGCGGAATCAAGGCGTCGTCATGGCCACCCATCACGAGGACCGGCGGCAGAGCCTTCTCCTTCAGGCGGGGCGGTTCCAGTCCGGCCATCTCGATCATTGCCCGCGTGGATTCGGGTCCCATGCGGGCGAGATAGGCGTCGGCTTGGTCGGTCGGTAGAGAGTTAGAGAACAGGGCCTCGCGCATTAATTCCGGCGCGTCCCAGCTCTCGCCGAATATCTGTCCTGCCCCAATGGAGAGCGCCAAAGTCGGCTGCCAGACCATCAAGGACAAACCGGGGCCGACAAGGCCGCGCGGCGGGACCGCCGCCATCAAAGCCATTCCCGCCGCATCGCCGCGCTCAAGATATTTCTGCACCACGAACCCGCCCATTGAGTGGCCCACCAGGATAGGCGGCCGTTCAAACCGACCGGTTACGCGCAGCAGATCGGTGACATAATCGTCGATCCCCGCACCGCCGAGGGCACCACCGCCACCGCTGGTACCATGGCCCCGCAAGCTCACGGCATACGCCGCATAGCCACGTTCCGCGAACCAGGAGAGGAAGTATTCATCCCAGCACCAGGCGCCGCCGAAGGCGCCGTGCACAAACACGATCGGCACGCCTTCCGCGCCATCAGCCGGCATTTTGGAAATAATTTCGAGGTCGGCCTCATTTTGGGACGTCACAACGCGGCCTCGAATTCCCCGATGAAGCCCTCGATCACGGAAAGGCCACGCGACCAGAAAGCCGGATCCGAAGCGTCGAGCCCGAACGGCGCCAGCAACTCGCGGTGCCGCTTGGTGCCGCCAGCGGACAGCATCTCCAGATATTTGTCCACGAACCCGCTCTCCGCGCCCTGATAAACCGAATAGAGCGAGTTCACCAGGCAGTCACCAAAGGCATAGGCGTAGACATAGAAAGGCGTGTGGATGAAATGCGGGATGTACGCCCAGTAATGGCGATATTCGTCATGCAGGTTCAAGGCGGGACCCAGGCTTTCGCGTTGAATATCCATCCAGATTTCGCCCAACCGGTCCGGCGTCAACTCGGCGTCCCGGCGTTCGTCATGCACACGGCGTTCGAATTCGCAAAATGCGACCTGCCGCACCACCGTGTTCAGCATGTCCTCGATCTTGCCCGCCAGCATGACGCGCCGCGCCTTCGGGTCGTCGGTCGCGGCCAGCATCGACCGGAAGGTCAGCATCTCGCCAAAGACCGATGCCGTCTCCGCCAGGGTGAGCGGCGTGTTTGCCATCAGATGCCCCTGCTGCCCGGACAACACCTGATGCACCCCATGCCCAAGCTCATGTGCCAACACCATGACGTCGCGGGTTCTGCCCTGATAATTCAGCAGCAGATAAGGGTGTGCCGACGGCACGGTCGGATGCGAAAACGCGCCGGACGCCTTGCCCGGCCGCACCGCCGCATCTATCCAGTCATTTTCAAAGAACCGGCGACCGATGCCCGCAAGCTCGCCGGAAAAGGCGCCATAGGCGTCGAGAACCGTCTCGCGCGCTTCGTGCCATGGAATCACCCGGTCGTCCTCGTCCGGAAAAGGTGCGTTTCGGTCCCAGTAGTCGATGCTTTCCGTGCCGAACCACGCCGCCTTTAGTTTGTAATACCGGTGCGACAGGCGGGGATAGGCGTCGCGAACCGACCCGATCAGCGCATCCACCACATCATCTTCGACGAAATTCGCCAGGTTCCGGGCCGATATCGGCCGCGGAAAGCCCCGCCAGCGGTCTTCAATCTCTTTTTCCTTGGCCAAGGTGTTGGTGACCAGCGCAAAGACCTTGATGTTGTCGCCAAGAACCGAGCCAAAGCTCTGCGCGGCGTCCTTGCGGGTCGACGCGTCCGGATCGGACAGCAGATGCAATATTTCCGTCTCCGTCAGCGTGCGGCCCTGCAACGGGAACCGCAGTTCCGCCAGCGTTTGGTCGAACAAGCGCATCCACGCGGCCCGCCCCGCCACCTGCTTTTCATGCAGCAACTTTTCGATTTCATCCGAGAGCTGAAACTGGCGCACGGCACGGGTATCGCGCAACCACGGCCGATAGCGGGCCAGGGCCGGCGATTCGAGTTGCGCTTCCAGCCGGTCGTCGCCGATCCGATTGATTTCCAGACCAAAGAACAGGAGTGTCACGGAGATCGCATTGACTCGCTCCTGCATGGTTTGAAAAAATCGGCTGATTTCCGTATCAGTGACGTTGCCCGCATGCATCAGAGACGCATAGCTCATGATTCGCGACAGGGTCTCGTAAACTGTTTCATACCGCGCTATGGCATCCGCCAACGCATCGCCGTCGAGGTCGGCGAGCCGGCCAGTGTAGTCCGAGGCGAAATCGTCGGCCCCCGATTCGGCCTGCAGCAGATCGGTTTCGAGTTCAGGCGAGTCGGCCGCAGGGTACAAATCCCGCAAATCCCAGTCCGGAAGGTCGCTCAATGCAGCGCGGGTGCCCGCAGCGCGGTCTTTCATGTCTTTACTCCCTCGTAACACAGGGCGATATATGATGGTGAAGACTGTGACACAAGCATCCGAACCGGGGGGCATCGGAATTCATTCATGGATTATGATCGAATTCGCAACTTGCCGCTGATGTTCTTTGAACAGGCGGAGCTACAAGCCGACCAGCCATTTCTGTGGGCCAAACGCGATGGCGCTTGGCGCAGCCAGACGTGGCAGGAGATCGCGGCGGCGGCGCAAGCGCTTGCGCGTGGATTACGGAACATTGGCCTTCAGCGCGGCGACCGGGTGGTCCTGGTTGCGGAAAATCGGCCCGAGTGGCTGATCGCCGACATGGCCATTATGGCCGCTGGCGGCATTACGGTGCCCGCCTATACGACGAACACGGTAGACGACCATCGCCATGTGCTGTCGGACAGCGGATCGAAAATCGCGATCGTTTCGACTCCCGCATTGGCCAAAACGCTGCTCCCAGCGGCAGCGGACACGGCGACGGAAACGGTGCTGTTCATCGATCCCCCGGAACCACAGGGCGCGGCCGATGGCATGCAGCTGAAAAGCTGGGACGAAGTCCTGGACGATGGCCGCGCGGGCCCGGATGAGACGCAGGACTGGCTGAACCAGATCGAGCGGACCGACACCGCCTGCATCATCTACACATCCGGCACCTCCGGAAAACCGAAGGGCGTCATGTTGAGTCACGGTGCGATACTATGCAATTGCATGGGCGCCCATGATTTCCTCAAGGAATTGCCACAATTTGGCGCCAGCGATGAGGTCTTTCTGTCCTTTCTGCCGTTATCGCATTCCTATGAACACACCGGCGGACAATTCCTGCCGATCTCGATCGGCGCGCAAATTTACTATGCCGAGGGAATCGACAAGCTGACCACCAATATCAACGAAGTCCGCCCCACCATCATGACCGCCGTACCGCGGCTCTACGAGGCGATGCATGCCCGCATCCGCCGCGGCGTCGAACAAACCGGGGGGCTAAAGCGAAAACTCTTCGATTCGGCGATCGAACTCGGCCAAAAATCCTATCTGGACCCGGCCAGCATGGGCCTGGGCGACAAGCTGGCGAATTGCGCCCTCGACAAGCTGGTTCGGAATAAGGTGCGGCAGCGATTCGGCGGCAGGCTCAAGGCATTCGTCTCGGGCGGCGCACCGCTCAACTACGACATCGGCGTTTATTTCACCGCGCTCGGGCTACACATCCTGCAGGGCTACGGACAGACCGAAGCCGCGCCGGTGGTGAGCTGCAACCACTATCAAAAGAATAAAATTCATACGGTCGGCCCGCCGATGAGGGGGGTCGAAGTCAAGATCGCCGAAGACGGTGAGATCCTGGTCCGCGGCGAACTGGTCATGCAGGGATACTGGAACAATCCAGAGGCCACCGCCGAGACGATACGGGACGGCTGGCTGCACACCGGCGACATCGGAAAATTCGATGAGGACGGCTATATCCAGATTACCGACCGCAAGAAGGACATCATTGTAAATTCCGGCGGCGACAACCTTTCACCGGCCCGGGTTGAAGGCATCCTGAGCGCCGAACCTGAAATCGCACAGGCGATGGTCTTCGGCGACCGGCGGCCGCACCTTGTCGCGCTGGTGGTGCCGGACCCAGATTTCCTCAGCGAATGGTCGGAACGCCAAAACGCCGGAGACGATCCCGCGGTCCTGGCGACGAATGCGGATCTGCGGAAGACGCTGCACGAGGCCATCGACCGGGTAAACGGAAAGCTCTCGGTGATCGAAAGGGTGCGCCAGATCGTAATCGCACCCGAACCCTTTACCATCGAGAACGAGATGATGACGCCAACCATGAAATTGCGGCGTCACGTCATCACGGCACGGTATGGCGAGGCATTGGAAGGCCTGTATGGTCGCTGATCTTCGTCTGGCCTATCGCCGCCAACGCGGCCGAATACAGATCTGCGTCGGTGGGATTGCCGTCGCGATTGCATTGCTGTCCGTGCTGATACTGTTCGGAGCGGATGCCGTCGCACAGTCGACCAGCCGGGCAGCCCGGCAAGCGGATCGACACATGCAGGACGCACAGTTGAAGCGCCGGATCGCCGGCCGCATGCTCGACGCCCGTGCGGTATTTTTCTCAGATATCGACGTTGATGCCGTCGCCGGCGACATTCTTCTGACCGGGCGGGTGAAGACGCGGCAGGACAAAATTCGGGCCGCGGCGCTGGTGCGCAGCGTGCTGGGCGTTGAGACCGTCGTGAATGAAATTCGGGTCCGAAAGAATAGCCACATCGACACCATCTCGAACGACCTGGACATCAACAAGCGAATTGGCCAGGCCTTGCGAACGGTATTTCGGACGCGCATGCCGCATATGGCGTGGCGCGCAAACGAGGGCGTGGTCTACGTATTCGGCCGGGCAAAATCGGAGTGGGAACATAACAGGGCATTGGCGGTGATCCGCAAAACGCCCGGTATCAAGGATATCGTCGACCATCTGCGGATCGTCCGAAACTGAACGCTGGCTTCCGAGCTAATCCGCCGCCTAGCCCGGTCGACTGCCACTGTGACTGATGGCGCGGTCGAGTTTATGCCCGTACCAGCTTTGCACTTCGATGAAGATCCTGCGGATTTCCGGCATATGCTCTTTGACGGCACGCTCCAATTTGGAAATAGCCTTTTCGACCTCCTCGCTCGGCAAGCCGTCTTCAAAATCCAGGCTGAGCGTCAATAAGACATCCTCCGGACCGAGATGCATGGTCAAAATTTCATTGGTTCCCTTCACACGCGGGTCTGACTCAATCAATGTTGCTATCGCCTCTCGAATTTCCGGACTCGCCGCCTCTCCGATTAACAACCCCTTACATTCATAAGCCAACAACGTTGCGGTAGACGCGAGGATCAGCCCGATGACGATGGAGGCACCACCGTCGAACGCGGGAATAGCCAAATTTTCCGCCAAGGCAATGCCAATCATGGCGACAATCAGCCCGAGCATCGCGGCGCCGTCCTCGAACAAAATCGTAAATACGGTCGGATCCTTGCTCTGGCGTATTGCGGTGAAGTAACCACGATCGCCCTTTTGTTCCCTAAATGCCTTGAACGCGATCCAGCACGGCCCCGCCTCGATCAAGATCGCCGCGCTCAGGACAATGTAATTAATGTAACTGTCCGTAATCGGATGCGGGCTGCGAAGCTTCGAAACGCCTTCGTAGATCGAAACGCCCGCGCCCACGCCAAAGATCAGGATCGCAACCACAAAGGTCCAGAAATACAGCTCCATGCCGTAGCCGAATGGATGCTTGTCGTCCGCCGGACGGGACGCCCGCTTCATACCCATGAGCAACAGCATTTGATTGCCGCTATCGACCACCGAATGGACCGCCTCGCTCAGCATCGCCGAACTGCCAGTGAGGGCTGACGCGCCAAATTTGGTCACGGCGATCAAAACATTCGCCGCCAACGCCGCATAGATCACCGTCTTGGAAGAATGCGAAGCCATGTCGCCGCCGGACGCCCCTACTGGTTTAAGCAAACACCGGCCGGACATATCCGGTGCAGGCAAGATGAGGTCCTACGACCCGGCACCGTGATAATCCCGATACCATTCCACGAACCGCGGAATTCCCGTCTCGATCGGCGTGCGCGGCTCGAATTCGAAGTCGCGCCGCATATCGTCGATATTCGCGAATGTTGCCCTGACGTCGCCCGGCTGCATCGGGGCGTGTTCGATAATCGCCTTCTTGCCGAGCGCTTGTTCGATCAGCCCCACGAAGCGAGTCAGATGTTCGGGTTTGTTGTTGCCGATGTTATACACCCGGTGCGGCGCCTTGACGCCGTCATCCGCGGGCGGTTTTGCGAGACACGAGAGCACGCCGGCAACGATATCGTCGATATAGGT
>CAYYBI010000081.1:0-3409 GCA_964469835.1 uncultured Rhodospirillaceae bacterium | reverse complement strand
TGCCGAAGCTGCGCGCCGACCCCCGCAAACTCAAACAAATTCTGCTCAATCTGCTGGCGAACGGTATCAAATTCACCGGTGCCGGCGGCCGCGTCATGGTCATGGTCCGGGGCAACCGCGACGAGGGCTTCGTTTTCGATATCGCGGATACGGGCCCCGGAATCGCCGAGCAGGATATCGATCATGTGCTGCGGGAATACGGCCAGGTGCGGCGGGGGAGAGCTGCCAACGAAGAAGGAACCGGCCTCGGATTGCCACTGGCGGCCGCACTTGCTGCGCTGCATGATGGTGCACTGGAGCTCGACAGCGCGGTCGGTTTCGGGACTCTGGTGACCGTCCGGCTGCCGTGGGAACGGGCGGTTTTCAACGAGGGCGGCCGGCGCGCCAGCCTGTGAGCGCTTTGCGCCCGCGACTCCCCTGACGGACCGGCACAAAAATCCCTTTTCGTACACTCAGTGCCGCAACGAGCCACAGCCCCGGCACACAAAATACGCTAATCGTTTGGCTTTTTTCATGCCGGCGCGCTATATCGCTTTCCATGCCCGATACCCTCACCATCCTGCTGTTCGTCGCCATGGGCATTACGCTGGTGGTGCTGTTCACCGGTCTCATCTCGATGGCGCGCGGCGGCGAGTTCAACCGCAAGAATTCCAACCGGCTGATGCGCCTGCGGGTCGTCTTCCAGGGCATCGCCGTCCTGATCCTCTTATTGCTGGCATTCGTGTTCAAGGGGGACTGAGGCCCAGCATGGTGAAGTTGACGAAGATCTACACCCGCGGTGGCGACACCGGGGAGACCTCGCTGGGTGACGGCGTGCGGGTGCGCAAGGACGCATTACGCGTCGAGACCTATGGTACGGTTGACGAGGCCAACGCAGCGATCGGTGTCGCAAGGCTGGAAACCGCGGGCGAAGCCGATGCGATTCTCGGCCGGGTTCAGAACGACCTGTTCGACCTCGGGGCGGATCTGTGCCGGCCGGAAGACGGTCGAAAGGCCGAAAACTCACTGCGCGTCAGCGCTGTGCAGGTCAAGCGGCTGGAAGCCGAGATCGATGCGCTGAACGCGCACCTCGCGCCGCTGGAGAGCTTCGTCCTGCCCGGTGGCAGCGTGGCATCGGCGCATCTCCATCTCGCACGCACGATGACGCGACGCGCCGAGCGGCTGACCATTGCGCTCTCGGCGGCCGAGCCGGTCAATTCCGAAATCGTCAGGTATTTGAACCGGCTCTCCGATCTGTTGTTCGTGCTGGCCCGCCATTGTAACAATGGTGGCGCCGGTGATGTGCTGTGGACACCCGGGGCGAATCGCTAACCGTTTACCGGTCGTATGACGGCAGATGTAGTTGGCCGGTAACCGGCGGCCGCCCATGATATTCGAGCCCATGCCGGAGTCCGCTATTTCGCGACTGCGAAAAGCCGTCCCGCAATGCGGCAATCCTTGCCTTGACAGGGATTGAGCCCGGTCCTAAACAAGGGCGTTTTCGCTGCCGCGTACTATCCCCACTGCCGCAGGGAGCCACCATGAAAGTTCTCGTCGCCGTCAAGCGTGTCATCGATCCCAACGTCAAGGTCCGCGTCAAGGCTGACGAGACCGGGGTCGAAACCGCGAACGTCAAAATGGCCATGAACCCGTTCGACGAAATCGGCGTCGAGGAGGCCATTCGCATGCGGGAGGCCGGCACGGCCGAAGAGATCATCGCGGTGTCGATCGGCGCAAAACAAGTCCAGGAGACGATCCGCACGGCGCTCGCCATGGGCGCGGACCGCGGCATCCATGTCTCGACGGATGAGGATGTCCAGCCGCTGGCAGCGGCAAAACTCTTGAAGGCGGTGATCGAAAAGGAACAACCGCAAGTCGTGATTCTCGGCAAGCAGGCGGTCGACGATGATGCCGGCCAGACCGGGCAGATGCTGGCCGGGCTGATGGGCTGGAGCCAGGCAACCTTTGCATCGAAGATCGTGCTGGGCAGTGACGATGCGGAGATCACCCGCGAGGTCGATGGCGGCCTGGAGACGATCAAAGTGTCGCTGCCAGTGGTGGTAACCACCGACTTGCGCCTCAACGAGCCGCGCTATGCGTCGCTGCCGAACATCATGAAGGCCAAGAAGAAGCCGATCGAGGAGACGACGCCAGCCGATCTGGGCATCGACGCTGCGCCACGGATGAAACTTCTCAAGGTCGTCGAGCCGCCCAAACGAAAGGCCGGGGTCAAGGTCGAATCGGCTGCCGAATTGGTGGACAAGCTGAAAAACGAAGCGAAGGTGATCTGAATCATGAGCGTCCTGGTCATCGCAGAACACGACGATTCTGAATTGAAACCGGCGACATTGAACACCGTTACCGCAGCGAAGGCGCTCGGCGGGGAAATCCATGTGTTGGTCGTCGGCGAAGGCTGCGGCGGAGTTGCGGAGGCTGCGGCGAAGATCGACGGCGTCGCAAAAGTGCTGCTCGCCGACGCGCCGGAATACGCGCACCGGCTGGCGGAGAACGTGGCGAATTTGCTGGTCGGTCTCGCAGACGGCTACAGCCATGTCCTCGCACCGCACACGACCTCCGGAAAAAATATCCTGCCGCGCGCCGCGGCGCTGCTCGATATTCAGCCGGTGTCGGACATCACGGCAGTGATCTCCGAGGATACATTCGAGCGGCCGATCTATGCGGGCAACGGCATCGCCACCGTCCAGTCGACCGACCCGAAAAAGCTGATCTCGGTGCGGACCACGGCATTCGAGCCGGCGGCGGAAGACGGCGGATCGGCAGCGGTCGAGCAGACCGCTGCAGCCGGCGCGGCCGGCCTTTCGAGTTTCGTTCGGGCCGAGACCAGCCAGTCGGAACGGCCGGAGCTGACTTCGGCGAAGGTCATTATTTCCGGCGGCCGCGGCATGCAATCCGGCGAGAATTTCGATATGCTGGAGCGCGTCGCCGACAAGTTGGGGGCCGCGGTCGGCGCCAGCCGCGCGGCCGTCGACGCGGGATTCGTGCCGAACGACTACCAGGTGGGCCAGACCGGCAAGATCGTGGCGCCGGACCTGTACATTGCGGTGGGTCTGTCGGGCGCGATCCAGCATCTTGCGGGCATGAAGGACTCGAAGGTCATCGTTGCGATCAACAAGGATGAGGAAGCGCCGATTTTCCAGGTCGCCGATTACGGCATCGTGGGAGACCTGTTCGACGTTGTGCCGCAACTGGAAGCGGAACTCGACAAGCAGGGCTGAAGCCGCTGCGGCGCGGCCCGGGTCGGGACACGAAAAAAGGGGTTTCGATCTCATGATCAAGACAATCGGGGTCATCGGCGCCGGCCAGATGGGCAACGGTATCGTGCATGTCGCGACCCTCGCGGGTTATGACCTGAAGCTCGTCGATCTCTCCCAGGATCAAATCGACAAGGCCATAGAGACGATCGGCCGAA
>CAYYBI010000080.1:0-3518 GCA_964469835.1 uncultured Rhodospirillaceae bacterium | reverse complement strand
AGTGACCAATTCGGCCGCCGGCCCGTCCTGCTGGCCTCGCTCGCCGCCTACGGCGTCGACCTGGTGATCATGGGCGCGGCTCCGACAATCGGCTGGTTGTTTATCGGGCGCGCCCTGTCCGGTGTCTTCGGCGCGACGTATGCGGTGGCACAGGCTTATATTGCCGATTCGGCACCCGTTGAACAGCGTGCGAAGGGATTCGGTTGGCTGGGAGCGGCCTACGGCGCCGGGTTCGTGATCGGGCCGGCAATCGGCGGAATCCTCGGCAACAACGATCCCCGCTTGCCCTTCTTCGTCGCCGCCGCGCTCGCGGGTGTCAACGTCCTGTACGGTTTCTTCGTTCTGCCGGAGAGTTTGGCTGCCGCCAACCGGCGAAAATTTTCGCTGCGTCGGGCCCATGCCGTCGGCGCATTGCGGCGGATGCTCGGTTACCCGGTCGTGGGCGGACTGCTGATAGCGCTGATTCTTTACAATATCGCCACCGACGCCAATCCTGCTACATGGACCTTCGTGACGATCGAGAAATTCGACTGGACCCCGTTCGATGTTGGCCTTTCCATGACTTTCGTCGGTGTCTGCATCGCCGTGTTTCAGGGCGGTGCCATCGGGCCATTGGTTAAGAAGATCGGGGAGCACCGCACCATCATCCTGATGATGGCGCTGACTTCGGTGACTTACTGCGGTTTCGCGTTCGCCTGGACGGGCTGGGTGATGTATGCGTGGATGGTGCCGCATGCGCTTAGCGGCATCGTCAGCCCCGCGATCAACGGGGTCTTGTCCCAGCGAATCCCGGCGAATGAGCAAGGCGAACTGCAGGGTGCACTGTCGGCCCTGCGGAGTATCACGCACAGCATCGCGCCGCTGGCGTTGACGTGGCTATTCAGCTACTTCAGCGGCCCGACGGCACCGTTTTACTTTCCCGGCGCACCGTTCCTGGCGGCGGCCCTCCTCACAGCGGCCGCACTGGCGGTGTTATACAGATTGCTGCGCGGCTTGGCCTGACCGCCGGCGGTCAGTCGGCTTCCGGCTCCTCGTCTTCGGCGCCGGCCTGATTCGCGATGAACATCTTGTATACGGACGTCGCAAGGGCGCCCGCGGCGAGGGCCACGACACTCGAGGTGACGGGATTGTCTTCGATGAAACCCGTGACTTCCTGGACTGCCTGATCACCTTTGTTGCTGCTGCGGCGGCGCCTCGAGCGCCGCGAACGACTTCTGGCCATGACGATACCTCCGTCTTTGGGTCGGCCTGATTCTATTATTTGCCTGACTTCTTGTCCCAGAACATGGAGGTCAGCATGGCCCCGGCCGCCAGCGCCATCGTGGCTGCGCTGACCGGGTTCTCTTCGATGAATTCCACGACGTTCTTGATGGAACCCTCGATGTTGCCGAGATCCAGGTTGGCGACGTCCAGGTTAGCGAGGTCCAGGTTGGCGAGGTCCACGTTCGGAATCTGCAGCCCACCGAGCGATATGCCTACTGTCTCGGAGCCCGATGAACCCGCCGCCGCGGTCCCGGCCTGAACCTCAATCTCGGCCTGCGCGGCGCGCTTGCGCAGGTCGGCGCTGCTTGTCTTCCCGGCGGCGGCTTTCTTGCGGGCGGGCTTCTTCCTGGCGGCCGCAGCCTTCTTGCGGGTCGTGGTCTTCTTCCCGGCCGCAGCCTTCTTGCGAGTCGTGGTCTTCTTCCTGGTCGTCGCCTTCTTGCGGCTGCGAGTTGCGGTCTTTTTACTGGACGTCTTTCTTGCCATGATCGTGTTCCTTGTTGTTGACGACAGCAAACCCCGCCGCGTCACCTTCGCATACTATACCGTTTACATTCGCCCGAATCGCAAGCCACCTTCCCGGCTGCTCACCGGGTTCATCGGGCGTTGACCGTCAGGCGACCTTGGTGGTTTCGACTTCCGGTAAATCTGCGCTGGAGGTCGTTCCGCCAGGCTCCTGCGACTTCAAGAACCGGGTTGCAGCGACGCCAATCGCAAAGGCGATCATCGCCGAAATCTCCGGATTCTGATCGACGTATTTCTCCAGTTCGCTCGCCTCGCGCGAGATCCCGGCCTTGATGCTATCGCCGGTTTCCTGCGACTGCTGGCCGATGATCGACTCTATCGAGACTGCGCTGTTCTGAAGCTGATCGACGATAGCGTGGGCCGCTTGGGCAAATTGATCAACCAACTGTAAGGTCTTATTGGTGTTTTTGTCGTTCATGATTAACCTTCCTTGATGCTGCGTTTCCAGCACCGCTTGGTTATAGTCACCAATACCGCTATCATAATGACGCTATCCAATTGGCGGACACAATACGGACTTCCCGTAGTTCGAAGAATTGCCGCGAGTCATGGATGGTTTACGGTCATTTGCATACGAGACACGCAATGAAGGAACATTTCTCCATAGAGACCGCAGATGCCGGTGAGGTGGCCGACCAGATCGGCGCATTGCGGGCGTTGCTGGCGGCTGTAGAAAAGAACCCCGTCAAGGCCGGCGCGCGGGCACCGGTTGCATTGCGACGCGTGCTGGAGATCATCGAGAACGTCAATCTGCGCCTGGCGGACCTGGAATCCTGAGTCTGGTCTGACCCACGGTCAGTTGGCCCCCGGTCAACGACCAGTGGACTTCCGCTTGCGTGCGGTCTTGCTGGCGCTCGGCGCCTCGCCCGGCGGCAACTTGGTCCAGGTGAACCTGAAATCCCCGCGATTCGGGCGGCTCGACGTGAACTCCATCTGCGCGCGGCCGAGGCCCGAGTGAGTATCGTTGTCCCCGGGTTCCCGAGCCTTCGCCGGCAACGACCGGGTCTTCCTGGCGAACTTGAACGAGACATTTTTTCCGGTCGGGCGATCGACCGTGAATCCCATGTGGTCCACGGGCCAGTCCGATTCGGGTGCATCCACGGGCCGCTTCTTGAACGAGAAGCGGAACTCGATTTTTCCGCCGTCCGGGTAATTCGCGTTAAACGCCATGTCGGCCGCGCCGGTGTCGTTGGCGCCGCGGGTGGTCTTTCGATCCGGCGCGACGAGGCGGCGCGGTGCTTTGGGGTCTTCGCCGGCGGGCTTGCTCGTCTTGCCCCCGCGCTCACGCGGCGGCGCTGCCGTCTTCGCCGCGGCCTGCAGCAGAATTCCGAGTCCCAGGGCGATTGCGGTCCCGGCGAACGGGTGCTTCCGAATGTAGTCTTCGGTGTTTGACATCGACACAGATACTCCTATTAATAGTTTGGCGTTTCGCGATTTCTACGCGCAATCGGGGATTTCCACAACGCCACCGGTCCGGCGCGATGCGATCATTGGAACTTCACGGAGCTGAACGATGGCAAGAAGATTCCGCTGGTCTCGGCTGGCGCTGGGTTTGCTGCTGCTGCTGGCGCTGGTGATCGCCGGCGGCTATGCGTGGCTATGGCAGGCCGATCAGTACCAGCGCGACGGTGTGCTGCAGCTGGCGGCCCTCGACGCCCCCGTCCGGGTCGTGCGCGATGAGTTGGGCGTGCCATACATATATGCGGAATCCCTCGACGATGCGTTTCGCGCCC
>CAYYBI010000079.1:0-15883 GCA_964469835.1 uncultured Rhodospirillaceae bacterium | reverse complement strand
CAAGCCGGAGAAAAAGGAATCCGACAAGATTCAGGGCAAGCTGAAAAAAGGGCTCGGCAAGGCGGAACCGATCACCGAAACGGATGCCGGCAGATGAGCGCGACGCCCAGCACGCCAATTGTTGTCGATGCGCCGGCGAAGCTGAATCTGTACCTTCACGTGGTGGGCCGCCGAGCGAATGGTTTTCACTTGCTCGACACCTTGATGGTTTTCGCCGAATTGGGCGACCGCATCAGCGTCGTGCCGGCGGATGATCTGTCGCTTTCCGTGGAAGGCCCGTTCGCCGAATCCCTGCCCGAGATGGCCGAGGACAATCTGGTCATACGCGCCGCGCATGCGCTGGCGAATGTGGCCGGCCGGCCGGCCACGGCGCGTATTTCACTGACCAAGAACCTGCCCGTGTCGGCGGGGCTCGGCAGCGGTTCTTCCGATGCGGCGGCGACGCTGAAGGCGCTGGCGCGTCTCTGGCAGATTCCCGACGATGCCGTCGATTTGTACGAAGTGGGGCTGGGGCTTGGCGCCGACGTACCCGCCTGCATCCACGCGCGGCCGGCTTTCATCGGCGGAATCGGCGAGGAAATAGAGGACGCGCCGCCATTGCCGCAGCTCGACCTTCTTTTGGTGAACCCGGGAATCGAGGTCGCCACCGCCTCGGTCTTCGGCGCCCGCAAGGGCGGGTTCAGCCCGCCCGCCGTCTTCGAGGAATCGCCCAAGGATATGCGGGATCTGGCGCGCCTGCTGGAAGACCGGGAAAACGACCTGACCGACGGGGCGATCGGGCTGTGTTCGGCGATCGAAACCATCCTTGCGGCGATCGAGGACTCGGCGGGCTGCCGGCTCGCGCGGATGTCCGGCAGCGGCGCTACCTGCTTCGGCCTGTTCGATGACCGGGAGACCGCCGACCGCGCGGCCGAGACGATGCAGGATACCGGCTGGTGGTGCGCGGTTACCCGCACGACACAATAATATTTGTCTTCTGTCGAGGTCACGCGGCATCTTGCCGCCGGCGGCATTCGACCTTATGTTCCCGTCGGAATTGGGGCGTAGCCAAGCGGTAAGGCAACGGGTTTTGATCCCGTGATTCGCAGGTTCGATCCCTGCCGCCCCAGCCAACTGAATTCGGCCGCAAATCAATCAATTATCGATGGCCGCATTTAGCCGTGTTCTCGAATGAATTTCCCATAGTCACCGGTCCATGTCCGACTCGGTTGCGAGCATCAGCCGGCAGTCGATCACGCCCACGCGGGCGTCGCCCCAACATCCGCGAGTTAGGCGCTGGCCGGGAACGACCTCCCGACCTGTTGATTCGCGGCGTTGCCGATCTCTGCTAGAGTCCGGTGTCTCGCGATTATTCATTGGGTGACGGATCATGCAGAAACTCAACAGAGCCATCGGACTGGCGGCCGGTATCGTGCTGGCGTCGGCGGCGTTATACGCGCCCGCTCAGGCGCGCGACTTTTCCAAGGTCGAAATCAAGACGGTCAAACTCACCGAGTCGATCTACGTTCTGTTCGGCGCCGGCGGCAACATCGGCGTTTCGATCGGCGACGACGGTGTGTTTCTCATCGACGACCAGTATGCGCCGCTGAGCGCGAAGATTCTCGCCGCGGTCCGGAAACTGAGCGACAAACCCATTCGGTTCGTCATCAACACGCACTGGCACCGCGACCACACGGGCGGCAACGAGACAATGGGCCGCGCGGGCGCGGCCATCGTCGCGCATGAGAATGTCCGCCGGCGCCTGTCGTCACCGCAGTCGATCCCCGCCTTCAACATGAAAACCAAGCCGGCGCCTGCCGCGGCGCTGCCGCAGGTCACCTTCGCCGACGCGGTGTCGCTGCATTTCAACGGGGATCACGCGCGCATCCTGCATCAGCCGGCGGCGCATACCGACGGCGACGCCTTCGTTCACTTCACGCGCGCGAACGTCATCCATGCGGGCGACCTGTTTTTCAATGGCTTCTATCCCTTCATCGACGGATCGAACGGCGGCTCGATTACCGGCGTGATCAAGGCGGTGGATATGATCCTTGGGATTGCCAACGAAATGACCCGGATCATTCCCGGCCATGGGCCGATGGCGACGCGCCGGGATCTGGTGAAATACCGGGACATGTTGAAGACCGTGCATGCCCGCGTAGCGCGCGCAATGTCCGCCGGACAGTCGGCTAAGGAATTAGTCAAATCCGGCGCGTTCAACGATATCGAGAAATCCTGGGGCGGCGGATTCCTGAAAACGCAGAAATTCATCACCGTCGTCTATGCGGGGCTTAAACCGCAGTGAGGTTCCGAATGGCGGCTAGCGCAAATCCCGAGCGAACCGAAACGGTTCGCGACGACGTATTTGCGTAAAAACCCTAGTCCTTGATCACGGATTTTTTCGCTACCTCGGGATCGAGCTCCAGCCCCAGCCCCGGAGCCTCGGGCGCGGCGAGGAAGACGCCTTCGTCGGTCACCTCTTCGCGCACGACGGGGCCGACGAACAGCTTGGTCTGGAATTCGAGCAGCGCGTTGTCGGCCATGAAGTATTCGATCCACTTCACGTTGGGCAGGCCCGCCGCCATGTGGAGATGCACCATCTGCAGATCCCAGGGCGAGATGGGAACGCCGCGCGCCGTGGCATAGGCGTGAATGCGCAGCCAGTCGGTGATGCCGCCGGTCAGTTGGGCATTGGGCTGGGCGATGTCGATCCTGCCTTCCTCGATCAAGGGGCGGAACTCCATCAGCCCCGCATGCTGTTCGCCGCCGACGATATAGGTGCTCCCCGCATGGGCATGGACGCGGGCGTAGCCGGGGATGTCTTCCGGCGGCACCGGTTCCTCCAGCCAATAGACGTCATAGGGCTCCCATTTCTTGAGCTGCTGGATCGCCGTATCCACATCCCAGCTACCGTTTACATCGACCATCAGCTTGACGTCCGGGCCGATCGCCGCGCGCACCTGGCGGACCCGTTCGGTGGCTTCCTCCAGGGTCACGAAACTGCGCGTCCCCCGGATCTTGAGCGCCTTGTGCCCGCGCGCGACATAGGACGCCGCCCGTTCCGCCAGTTCGTCGGCCGGCATGTGGTGGGCGCAATTGGCGTAGGTGGGGATCAGTGACCGGTGTCCGCCGAATAGGGCCGAGACCGGCACACCGAGTGCCTTGCCCTTGATGTCCCAAAGGGCGAAGTCGATTGCCGCGATACAGGCGCGAACGAACCCGTCGCCGCCGCGCCGTGGGATTGCCTGCCGGTACATGCGTTCCCAAAGGTCGGCGGTCATCCTCGGGTCGGCGTCGAGAACCTGCGGCGCCAGCATCTTCTCGATCACTTGGGCAAAAATCTCGCCCATGCCGGGTGGCGCGCTGGCGAACCCCACGCCTGTAATATCTTCATCGGTCGCAATCGAGACGACGAGAATTTCCGCGACATAGGCCGCCTGGGCGTCGCCCTTGTAGCGGGTCGCGGAGACATTGGTGATTTTCATATGCCTGTCACTCTATGTGGAAGCTGGCGGGATTGCCGGCCGCGCTTGTCAGTTCGGAAAATTCTCCTTCAAGGCCTGCACCTGGCCATCGGTCAAATATTTCGTATCCAGTCCGCGCAGCATGAGGTGGAGCTTGGCGGTTTCTTCCAGCTCCTCGGTTGCGTAGACCGCGTCCTCGAGCGATTTCCCCGCGACCACCGGCCCATGATTGGCGAGCAGCACCGCATGGTGTTTCGACGCCATCTCGCGTACCGCCCTGGCCAGGTCGAGATCGCCCGGCGGAAAATACGGGATCAGCGGCAGCGTGCCGATCTTCATCACGTAATAGGCGGTGACCGGCGGCAGCACGTTTTTCGGGTCGACATCGGCGAGACTGCTTACGGCGACCGAATGGGTCGAATGCAGATGCACCACCGCGCCGGTTGCCGGGCGTTCCTCGTACATCGCGATGTGGAGAAAGCTCTCCTTGGTCGGCGCATCGCCGGAGACCAGTTTGCCGCCGTCGTCGAGCTTCGAGATTTTGGCGGGGTCGAGATTTCCCATGGTCGATCCGGTCGGCGTCATCAGCCAGCCATCGTCGATGCGCGCGCTGATGTTACCCGAACTGCCGAAGGTGAGGCCCCGGTCGAACAGCGATTTCGCCATCCGCGTTATGTCGTCGCGCATCCTGGTTTCGGTCATGGCAGCATCTCGAACGCCTTTTGGAAAAAATCGACCTCGCCGAAATTGCCCGACTTGAGCGCCAATGCCAATGGGGGTTCGCCGCCGGGGCTGCTTATCGATTCGGTCCAGGGCACGCCGGGATCGATCTCCGGCCCGATGCGCAACGCCTTGACGCCGAGCGCGCTGACGACCGCGCCGGAGGTTTCCCCGCCTGCGACGACCAGCCGGCGGACGCCGCGCTCGACCAGTCCCTTCGCGATCCGCCCCATGGCGTCCTCGACCAACCGGCCCGCCTCGTCCCACCCCAGGCGTTCCTGAATACCGGAGACGTCCTCGGGGTCGGCCGAAGAGTAGACCAGGACCGGCCCGCCGGTCAGGGCATCGGCGGCCCAGTCGAGCGCCTCCGCCGCGATGTCCCGGCCGTCGGCCAGCGCCATCGGGTCTATCGCGAAGGCCGGCCGCGTCTTCATCATCGCCGCGACCTGTTCGCGGGTGCGCACCGAACAGCTTCCGGCGAGCACGGCTTCGCTGCCGGCGGCGGCCGGCATCGTTGGGGTGCGTACGGCGCCGAGCAGGCCTTGCCGGCGAAAATTGCCGGGAAGGCCCAATGCGACCCCGGAGCCGCCGGTAATCAGCGGCAGCGCCGCCGACGCGTCGTCGATGGCCAGCAGGTCGGCATCGTCGACTGCATCGACCACGGCATGGTGTGCACCGCTCTTTCGCAGCGCCGTGTATGCCGCCCGAATCGCATCCGGCCCGGCGGCCACGGTCTCGCGCGCGACAAGGCCCACCGGGTGCGGGGTCTGGCGGCCCAACACGCGGACCAGATTGGCGTCGGCCATCGGCGTCAGCGGATGATTGCGCATGCCCGACTCCGACAACAGCACCTCGCCGACGAACAGATACCCTTTGAAGACCGTTCGTCCGTTGGTCGGAAAGGCGGGGCAGGCGATGGTGAATTCGCAGTCGAGCGCTTCCATCAAGGCGTCGGCGACCGGGCCGATATTGCCGTCGTCGGTGGAATCGAAGGTCGAGCAGTATTTGAAGAAGTACTGCCGGGCGCCCTGGGTCCGCAGCCATTGCAGCGCGGCGAGCGAATCGGCGATGGCCTCGGACGCGGGCGTCGTCCGCGACTTCAGCGCGACCACGACCGCTTCCGTATCGCCCAGATCGAGGGTGGCGTCGGGAATGCCGATGGTCTGGACGGTGCTCATGCCCTGCTTGACGAGCATGCTTGCGAGGTCGGTCGCGCCGGTGAAATCGTCGGCGATACACCCCAGAATGAGTGGCATGACGTTCTTCCCCCTAGCGTAAGCTGCGGGCGAAGGCCCGGATATCGTCGATCAGGAGGCGGGGCTCTTCAAGGGCGGCGAAGTGGCCGCCGCGGGGCATCTCGGTCCAGCGTTGGACATTGTACATGCGTTGCACATAGGAACGCGGCGGCCAGGCCAGCATCTCCTTCGGGAACAGGGCGCATGCCGTCGGCGTCTCGACCCGCTTGCCTTTGGTCGACAACACGCGGCCTCCTTCCTCGCGCCGTCCGTAATAGATCCAGGACGCGGTGTTGAAGGTCCGGGTGACGATATAAACCATGATGTTGGTGAGCAGCACGTCTTTGCTGTGGGCGCTCTCGACGTCGTCGCCGTCGGTGTCGGACCATGAATTGAATTTCTCGACGATCCACGCGGCGATGCCGACCGGGCTGTCCATCATGGCGTAGCTCAGGGTTTGCGGCTTGGTCGCCTGCTGGGTCCGGTAGCCGTCCTCCATGACCTGTTCGCGCGCGAAACGTTCCGCCCAGGCTTCCTCCTCGGCGCCCTTGGGGCCGTCCGCGTGTCGCATGGTCAACAGGTTGATGTGGATCGCCTTGCAGGCGGGCGCGTGCTCGAGGCCGAGCCAGCTCGAGATAGCGGCGCCCCAGTCGCCGCCCTGGGCGAGGTAGCCGTCGTAGCCCAACACGTCCGTCATCAGTGAGGCGAACACGCCGGCTATCTTGCGCGGACCATAGGGGCGCGGCGGGCGGCCCGAAAACCCGAATCCCGGCAAGGACGGTGCGACGACGTCGAAGGCGTCTTCGGCGTTGCCGCCGAAGCGTTCCGGGTGCGCCAGCGGTTCGATTATGTCGAGGAACTCGACGATCGACCCCGGCCAGCCATGGCTGATGATCAACGGCAGGGGCGCCGGGCCGCCGCTTTTCTCCCGAGTGCCTTTCTCACGGATGAAATGAATATCGATGCCGTCTACCGGCGCCCTGAAATGGGCGAAGCGGTTGATTGCAGCTTCCTGCTTCCGCCAATCGAATTCCTTCACCCAATAGGCGCAAAGCTCCTTCATGTAATCGAGGTTTGCGCCGTATTCCCAGCCGCCGTCGTCAGGCATCTCGTGCCAGGGATGGCCGCCGACGCGCGTGCGGATGCGCTCGAGGGTTTCATCGGGAATATCGATGTGGAAGGGCTGGATCGATGACATGTCGTGATGCCGGTTCGCCTGTAATTCCAATATCTGTCGGCGATTATGCCCGATCGCATCCGTGCAAGCGATTCGACGGCCCGTCGGATGGAAGGGTCGTATAGCCATGAACATGGTAAGGGCCGAGATGGATATCGGTTTTCGTCGACACCGCCCTGGTTCTAGCCGGCCGCCCAATGTGCGGCCGCGGGTTCGGTTGGCCCGGTCCTATTTTTTTTTATCATTCAAATGTCCTTGTTTTTGTTAGCCAGATCGGGGCAACCTGAATGTTCCCGAACAAGAAAATTCGGATGTTTAATTTCACCGATTAACTAGTCCGCAAACGCCTTGGACCCACTGCCGAACCGGCATGTAGCCTGAAGTCAGGCATGAACTAGGTTCGTCCGGTTTCCTATGTTGGCAAACGTTGGGCGGATCCGGGAAGGATTAGGTTGGCGATGTATAAATACCATCGTGTGTTCAATGCGATAGGGGCTTATGGCCGCGCGCTCGCCGTTGGTATCGTTGCGGTGCTCCTTAGCGTCGCGGGCGCGGCTGGTCCAGCGTTTGCGGTTACCATGCCGGTTACCATCGATTTCGAAACCGACGGCAACGGCGCACCCCTCGCGCCCGGCACCTTCATCACCAATGAATGGGAAAATCTCGACATTTCGGTCAGCTCGACGAACGGTTCTCTCCGCCTGTTCAATTCGAATTGCGGCCCCGGATTCCCCGGCGTCTCGTGCACCGGCGGCGACAATGATCTGGCCAGCGGTGCTGACTTCGGGAATGGCTTTGTGCCGGCCCAGGGCAACGTGCTGATCCGGCAGGACCCGAATACTACCGAACCCGGCGATCTAGCGGCTCCAGGCACGATCCGCTTCGAATTCGACAAACGAGTGCGGCTTATCAGCATCGCATTACTCGACAACGACAACGGCCCCGGCATTACGCTGAACATCTTCAAGAACGGATTGCCGGAGCCGGGCATCCTCATCTCCGATGTTAATTTCAATAATTCCTTCCAGACCTTCATGTTCGCGGGCGACGCAACCTGGGTGACGGCGCTTGATGTGGTATTTCCGAGTTCGGGCGCGATCGCGTCCCTGTCGGTTACGCCTGCCCCTATCCCGGCGGCTCTGCCATTGCTGCTTTCCGCCCTCGCTTGGCTCGGCTGGGTCGCTCGACGGCGTCGCCGGGTCGTGGCCTAATTTCCATTTGCCGAGGGGGCGGTGCGCGCTACCCTCACACCATGTCCAAAGGTCCTCTCCGCGTCGCCGTTGTAGGCGCCGGGTATTTCGCGCGGTTTCATCACGAGGCCTGGGCGCGGCTGCCCGGGGTCGAACTCGCGGGCATTTGCGATCTCGACACGGCGAAGGCGGCAGCGGCTGCCGAGGCGGTTGGGACCGAGGCCCATACTGATTTGACAGCGATGCTCAACGCCGCCGGGGCCGACCTACTCGACATCGCGACGCCGCCGGAAACGCATCTTGCCCTGGTGACCGAAGCGGCGCGGCGCGGCCTGGCGGTAATTTGCCAGAAGCCGCTGGCGCCGACGATTGTCGAGGCGCGGGAGATCGTCGAATTCGCGGAGAAGGCCGGCGTCCTGCTGGCGGTGCATGAGAATTTCCGGTTTCAGCCCTGGCACCGGGAAATGCGGCGGTTGATCGATGGGGGCCGTCTCGGCGATCCCCATGGCGTCACCTTCCGGCTTCGTCCCGGCGATGGCCAGGGGCCGGATGCCTACCTCGACCGCCAGCCCTATTTCCAGGATATGAAGCGCTTTCTGATCCACGAAACCGGTATCCATTTTATCGATACCTTCCGCTTCCTGATGGGCGAGGTGACCGCCATCTCCGCCGATCTGCGCCGCGTCAATCCGGCGATCGCGGGCGAGGATGCGGGGATCGTGACCTTCCGTTTCGCCGGTGGCGCGGCGGGGCTGTTCGACGGCAACCGGCTCAACGACCACACGGCCGACAATCCCCGCCTCACCATGGGTGAAATGTGGTTGGAAGGTTCGGACGGCGTGCTGCGGCTCGACGGATACGGGCGGTTGTGGTGGAAGCCCCATGGCGGCGATGACTCGGCGCATGCGTACGCATGGCATGATCGCGGCTTCGCCGGCGATTGCGTCGCCGCGACCCAGGCGCACGTTCTGGCGCATCTGCGTGACGGCGCGCCGCTGGAAAATGACGGGCGCAGCTATTTGCGCAATATGGAAATCGAGGAAGCGATTTACCGGTCGGCGGCGGAAGGGCGGCGCATCGCGGTGTGAAAATCCTGCGCCATGGCGCGGGATGCTCCGTCATTGGCTGGGAAGCGGTTCGTCGATCCATTCGTCGCCATCCACCTCCGGGACGTCGTAGGCACGCAGCCGGGCGTAGTGATGGTCCATGTCCTCGGCCAGGAATGCCGCCGCGATTCCGCGTGCGAGCCGGTCGGCGCCATGGCTGACCGCCGGGATGTCGCCGGTCAGCTTGCCATGGCTCAAGGTCGCGGCGAAGTTCATGCAGTGCAGCCGGTCCAGCCCGCGCGTCTCGCCGGTACGGCGTTCGACGAACTGGAACATGTCGCCGAGATAGGGCGCGTCGGCGAGCGCCTCATTGCGTTCGCTATCCGGCGGCTCATACACCTCGCGCCACGTCAGGATGTTCTCGGCGAAGGCGGTGATCTCCGGGTGCCGGCCGAAGTCGATGACGAAGCCGGTGCCAAACAGGACGAAGTCGCAAACATACGAGCCTTTGGGCGTTTCGAGGATCACCGCGTCACGGTCTTGTCGAAGGGCGTTGATCGGGCAGCCGATGTGCACATGGCCGTTGGGAAAATCGGTGACGCGCCGGATCGAATGGCTCGGTGGCGGGGTCTGGCAGGTGTCGTTGTAGTTCAGGCAGCGCCACTTCCATTCATCCGGCAGACCGTACCAGCCATGCACGAGGCCCGGATTGCCGATACCGGTCAACTTGTTGATGCGGGGAATATCGGGCCGCCGGATAAACATGCGGACCTCCGCGGCGCCGGCCTCAAGCGCCATCGCGCCGTTGTCGAAGGCCGACGCACCGCCGCCGATGACGGCGACCCGACGGCCGGCAAGCCGGTCGAAATCGATGTCATAGTTGCTGTGCGCCCAGCTTCGCCGGTCGATGCCGTGCGCCTCGGCCGGAATACTCGGTCCGCCGAGCCCGTCGCGCCCGGTGGCAAGCACCACCCGGCGCGCGGCCAGGCGCCGTCCGCCGTCGGGACCAGTGGTGTCGAGCGTCATGCGGCCGTCGCGCCAGGCGATCGCATCGACCCGGACCGCGTTCCGTACGGGGATATTCAGCACGTGCCGGTACCATCTTAAATAGTCCATCCACTGGATCCGGGGTATTCGGCCGAGCGCCTCCCAGGCCGCCCCGCCATGCTGCGCTACGTACCAGGCGCGGAAGGTCAGGGACGCCATGCCCATGGCGGGGCCCAGCAATATCTTCGGCGACCGCAGTGTCCGCATGCGGGCGGTGGTAACCCAGGGCCCTTCCTGTCCATTGGCGGCTGCATCCACCACCACGATGTTCGTGATGCCGTTGCGCATCAACGCGAAGGCCGAGGCGAGACCCACCATGCCGCCGCCGATGACGACGACGTCGAAGGACTCGACCTCGCCGTTCGGCGTCAGCGGCTTCACCCAATTTTTCGGCGGATAGTTCAGATAGGCGAGATCGCAACGCAACCGCGCCTCCAGCGCCTCGAGCGTTCCCGGCTCCGCATCCGCCGTGCCCAGCAGGCGTTTTTCCTTTGTCATACCGGAATAGTCGCCAAAGTGTGCTGCGAATCCCAGTGGAAATTCCCACAAGTCATGAGCGGGCCGTCAAGGGGCGATAGCGGCGCCGTCCTTGAACAGCGTCCAGCGTGTTTCCTGTAGGCCGGCGAAGGCGGCACGGTAACGCTTATCCTGCGGCGTCTCGGGCGTCACTTTGCGAATATAAATATGGTGGATGCGGGCCGGGTGCCGGCGGGCAATCGCGCCATAGATTTCCGGGTCGTGCTCGCCCGAATCGCCGATCAGGATGAACAGGCGTTTCGGATAGGCGGCGAGGAGCGCCTCGATGACCGGCGGTTTGGTCTCCCGCGAGGATTTGAACATGTTGAAAAACGTACCGTCCTTGATCCGGAAATCTTTCAAATGGAAGGCGCCGGCGGGAAACCCCGAGGCGTCCATGAAGGCGCGCAACGGCACATAGAGCTGCCAAGGCGACGACGACACGTAGTGGAACACCGCGCCCGTGGCGGCGAGCCGGCGATAGGCGGACGCCGTGCCGCGCGTCGCCTCGAACGGCTTCAGGAAGGTATTCGCCAGCAGCGCCTGCTCGTCGGTGCCGTTGCTGACCTTGATGGTGTCGTCGATGTCCGAGATTACCGAGATGCCCGCCGGCCCGGGAAACAGCGCCTCGCCGCGAAAGCGGCGCTTGTCGCCCGCAGGCAGGACTGCCGCGTAACGCAGCCAGAAGCTGCCGGATTCCGCGCCGGCGCCACGCCGTTGCAGCGCGATGTCGGCATGGAGATGGCCGTTCGGCTGGCTCGGTCCCAGGGGCCGGTCTTTCCAGATGGTGAGTTTGAATGATTTTCCGCGTTCATTGTCGACCACGAACCAGCGGGCGCGTTCCCGGAAAATTTCACTGTTAGTGGCACTATCATCGAGTCCCAAAGCAAGGGCCAGCCCGCTAAGTGCGCCCCGTCGCCATAGGGACTCATGTTCAGGCTCGAATACCCAGGCGCGGATCGGCAGAATCCATTGCCGGTTATCCGCGCTCGGCCGGGCCGCGGTTGGAAAGAAGACGATTTCCTCGTCCGATTTGATCGGCGACGCGAACGCGGCCGCGTCGATCTGCATCAGGATGCCGAGGAGGAGAAGCATCGGCGATCGGAAGCGCATAGGCCTCATTTCAGTGCCTCTACGGGTATGCCCGCCAGATCGAATTTCTTGGGAACAGCGGCGAGATGCGCCAAGCATCGACGGCAATCGGAGCTGCCGAACCCCGGTATTGGAATGCCGGTGCCTGGGCAGGTGAGCACCGACGACAGGAGCGCGCATTCGCTGCCGCCGGGAAGCGCGAGCACGGTCCGCACGATCCCGCACCGGGTCAGGTAATCCACGTGCCAGCGCATCGTTTTTCGCTGCCGTAGATGCCGCGCGACACGCGCCCGCAAACCGCCCGGGCCATAGGCGCTGCCGCAGTAGACATAGTTGCCCGCGGGAAGTGTCACACCCGGGAACCGGGCCAAGCTCACGGGGTGAGTCAGCTCGATTGACAGCGCGTAGGCACCGGCGGCGCGGGGAATTCCGTCAGCTTCGACTGTGTGCTGCATATCTTTCGCACATCAACGGGTCAGCCCGTCGCGATAGGCCTGGATGCGCGCCTTGAGGCCGGGACGGCTGGCCGAAGCGGCGAGGTCCGCCATGTCCTGCGGCCGGGTGTCGCGCATGGTCGCGGCGAATAGCGCCTGGGTGGCTTCCTGCGACAATGTGGCGGCAGCGCTCTCCGCACCTGCGATGCGGGCGGGCCATTCGGCTTCTTCCGCGGTTTCGGTGGCAAAGCCCAGGGCGACGGCTTCCGCCGCGTCGAAAGTCCGGGTCTCGTTCTGGATGCGCCGCGCGGCTTCATCGCCGATTCGGGCCGCGAGACGCCGCGTGCCGAGCACGATGCCGAAAGCGAGACCGGGCATGCGGAAGCGCGTTTCCGGCGCCGCGAGGCGCCGGCTGCAGGCGCAGAAGATATCGGCGCCGGCGCCCATGGCGCGTCCCTTGGCAAGCGCGAGTGTCGGGAACGGCAAGTGATAGAGGGTTTGCAGCAGGGTTTCGATGCGAACGAAGCGCAGGGTCAGATCGCCCTCGCTGACCGAATCCAGATCGCTCAGGTCGAAGCCCGCACAGAAATGCCGGCCTTCGGCGTCGAGTACGAGCAGCCGGGTGCCGTCCGCTGCCGCCGTCGTCACGGCATCGAGCAATGCCTCGACCATTTCCGTGTTGAGCGCGTTCGCCTTGTCTGCCCGGCTCAGTGTCACCCGCGTGGTGTCGCCGGCCCGGCCGACCGTGACGACTGGCACGATTATTCCGCCGCGTCGAAGTAGCGGTTTTCGAGGGCACTCTGATTGTCGTAGATCGAGCCGACCGTGGCGTCCGGCCGGAAGGGCAGCGGGATCCGCACGGGCACGTCCTCCATGCGCGGCGTCATGCATTGCTCGCCCCGCACCAGCCGGTCCTCATAGGCGTCTAGCCCGCCCTTGAGCTCGTGCAAGGGCCAGGCGTCCGCGGCCGCATAGGATTGCAGCAGGAAACGGCGCGGCTTGTTCGACGTGTTATATGCGGAGCCGTGCACAAGGCGCGCGTGATGGATCGTCATGGTGCCCGCCGGTCCCATCAGCGGCACCGCCTTTTCGAAATCGAGATCGCATTGGGTCGGGTCCATGGCGCCGCAGAAATAGCCCTGCGCGTGATGGTCATAGACCGGCCCCTTGTGGCTGCCGGGCAATACCATCATCGGGCCGTTCTCCAGGCCGCAATCGTCGAGGTAGATACCGACCGCCAGCACGTCCTGATTGCTATGCGGATAGAAGGCCCAGTCCTGATGCCACTCGACGGATTCGCCGTGCCCCGCCGATTTCATGTTGACCTTGCTGTTGTGCAGCCGGATGCCCGAGGGAAGGATCGGGTCGAGCGCGTCAAGAATCATCTTGTTCGCGGCATGGGCATGGAAAAATTCCGAATATAGATGCGGCGACTTGATGCGGCGCACGCGCGGCGCTTGCGGCGTGTGGGCAGGATCGAGGTCGAGCGAGTCGTTACTTTCGGTGAGCTGGTCCGCGCCGGCGATCATCCGATCCACCTCGGCGATGATCGCATCCAGATGCGCCTTCGGCGCCGCGTTCTCGATTACCACATAGCCGTGCTCGTTATAATGATCGAGCTGATCCTGGCTGAGCGTCACGGCGGTCTCCTTCCGATGCATGCCTGCGAGGTGTTGCGCCGACTATATCATCCGGTCCTGTGATCGCCCAGCGATTGGCGATCAAATTTGAGAGCCCTTTTTTCGATGGTGGGCGGCATTCACGGGGCCGCTCTTGTTTCGTCCATCCGCTGCCGTCAGTATCGGTCGCCCCGCCGCCGCGTCCCCCAGGAAATTCATGTGGACACCTGAAAGTCTCATCATCATCGGACTGACCTTCTTTATCGCCGGGTCGGTCAAAGGCGTCATCGGGCTTGGATTGCCGACCGTGGCGCTGGCGCTGCTGACCGCGACGTACGGGCTGAAGCCGGCGATGGCGTTGCTGCTTATTCCGTCGCTGGTGACCAATGTGTGGCAAGGCGTTGTTGGCGGCGCCTTTCTCGTCCTCATGCGCCGGCTTTGGTCGATGCTGCTGCTGATCTGCGTCGCCACATGGTTCGGCGTGCACGTGTTGGCGATGGCCGATACGGCGTTGCTGTCGGCGCTGCTGGGCGGGTTGCTCTGCATCTATGCGGGGCTCAGCCTGGCGCGGGTCACGGTGCCCGGTCCCGGCCGGTCGGAGCCCTGGATTTCACCGCTAATCGGCGTGGTCAACGGGGTGCTCACCGGCATGACCGGATCCTTCGTCGTGCCGTCGGTGATCTATCTTCAGGCGCTGGCCCTGCCGCGCGACGCTTTCGTTCAGGCTATGGGGATCGTGTTCTCCGTATCGACCCTGGCGCTGGCGGTGTCGCTCGGCGGCCAGCGTTTCCTCTCGATGGAGCTCGGCACGGTGTCCGCCCTTGCCATCGTTCCGGCGATTATCGGCATGGTGTTCGGGCAAAAAATCCGGCGGCGTCTGTCGGAAGCGGTTTTCCGGCGGGTGTTCTTCTACGCGGTACTGATCCTTGGAGCCTACATCATCGGGAGGTCGCTTTTGATGCCCGTGTGAAGGCGGCCGAATCGCCGCCACTGCGCGCGCGGCGGCCGTGGTAGCATTTCGACGTGACGAATCAGAACAAAACCGGGCAGTCGGCTCAAGCGGCAGCGCCGATTGCTGTCGCGGCAGGGCGGTATATCGCCGCTGGGCGGACCTTGCCCGATACGGTAACCGAAGCCGCGCTCCGCTGCCTGCTCGATTGGACGGGCGTCGCGGTGGCCGGCGCGGACACGGAGTCGGGCCGGCTTGCGCACGCTTTGGCGGCGCGCTGGGCAAGCCGGGGGTCGTCGCCGATCCTTTTTAGCGGAACCGCCGCACCGGCAGTCGCGGCCTTCGTCAATTCGACCTACGCCCATGCGCACGACTTCGACGACACTCATATTCCGACCGATGCTCATTTCAGCGGACCGACCTGGGCCGCCACGCTGGCAGTGGGCAGAGCTGTCGGCGCCAGCGGGGCCGCCATGATCGACGCTTTCGTCACCGGTTTCGAGACCGGTGCGAAGCTTGGCGGGCGGCGGCTCGGCCATGCGATGCAAGCGCGCGGCTTTCAGCCGACCGGGCTGATGGGACGGCTTTCGGCTGCCGCCGCGGCTGCTTGCCTGCTCGGTCTCGAGGCGGACCGGGCGGCCCATGCGCTCGCCATCGCCGCGACGCAGACCGCCGGTCTGACCGGCGCGGTCGGCAGTATGGGGAAGCCGTTGCAGGGCGGTAAGTCGGCGATGGAAGGAGTGCTCGCGGCCGAGCTTGCCGCCGAGGGCATGGTCGGCGCGCCCGGCTTGCTCGAGGCGGGAGGCGGGCTCGCCCGCGCCTTGGTCCAGGACGGTACCGCCGAGATCGCCGACCCGAAATTTGAGGATGGTTGGGAGATCATGCGCAATTCCTTCAAACCCTATGCCTGCCTGCATGGCATTCATCCGTCGGTCGACGCCGCACGGGACCTTGCGCCGCGAATCGCCGGCCGGCCGTTGAATTCGATACGGGTCGAAGTCGCGCCCGGAGTCGCCCGGATTGGCGGCATTCGCGCGCCGAAGACGCCGTTGCAGGGCAAATTCAGCGTTGCCTTCTGTGTGGCGCTGGGCCTGGCGGGGCGGTCGCTGATGCCGGCGGATTTTACCGAGCAGACGCTCGCCGATCCCGGCCTGAGGGAAACTATGCGCTGCATAGAAGTGGTGCCGGTCGATGGCCGCAAGATGATCGATTCCCGGATCGTCGCGCGGTTCGAGGACGGCGAGGAACTCGACTCCGACATCCCGCTGTCCTGGGGGCATCCCGGCAATCCGATGGACCGAACGGCGCTGGAAGAAAAATTCGATGCGCTGGTCAGGCCGGTGCTCGGGGATGCGGCGGCGGCGCTGTGCGCCGCGCTGGCGCAATTTGACAGGCCGGTCCGAATGGAACAGGTT
>CAYYBI010000078.1:0-4059 GCA_964469835.1 uncultured Rhodospirillaceae bacterium | reverse complement strand
CTGCAGCTTCACTGGGGCACGGGCGGACAAAATTTTGGGAGGATCGATCTGATGAAGCGCACCGCGGCCCAACTTCTTGCGGCCACTCTGGAGTCTCACGGGGTGGATATCGCCTTCTGCGTGCCGGGCGAAAGTTATCTCGCCGTAACCGATGCTTTGATTGATTTTCCTTCGATCAAGCTGGTGGTGTGCCGGCACGAGGGCGGCGCCGGGTTCATGGCCATCGCCGACGCGCGCAACCGCGGCAAACCCGGCGTTTGTTTCGTCAGCCGGGGTCCCGGCGCAACCAACGCGGCCATCGCCATCCACAGCGCCTATCACGACGCGCTGCCGGTGGTCTTTTTCATCGGCCAGATCGAGCGCGACGAGAAAGGCCGAATGGCACTGCAGGAACTGAATTATTCGAAGACATTTTCCGACACGACGAAGCTGGTCATCGAGGTTGATGACGGAGACATGCTGTCGGAGGCTGCGGCGCGCGCCTTTCATGTTGCGACGTCGGGCACGCCGGGCCCGGTCGTTGTGACGCTCGCGGAGGACATGCTCGACGATCCGGTTTCGGCGCCCGTGCTCACGCCCTCGCCCCGCGTTCGCATGGCGCCCGCGCCCGACGATGTCGCACGCGTCGCCGAAATGATCGGTAAGGCGAAGAAGCCGCTTGTTATCGCCGGCGGCCTGGTTGAAGGCGCGCCAGCGCTGGCGGCGCTTACCGAATTTGCCGAAAAATTCGACTTGCCGGTCGCCCCCAGCCATCGACGGGCGCATGTGTTCGATAGCTGGCATCCCAATTGCGGCGGCTATCTCGGAAGCCGCACGCCGAAGCAGCAGCTCGATCTGATGAAGGAAACCGATCTGATGCTGGTGATCGGCGAACGGCTCGGTCCGACGGTGAGCCAGGGTTACAGTTTTCCCGCCGCGCCGGTGCCGCAGATGCCGATGGTCCATGTCTGGCCGGACCCGGTGGAAGTCGGCAAGATTTTTCAGCCTGCGGTCGGCATCGCTGCCGATGTCGGGTTGTTCCTGGAGGCGATGCTGGCGCAGGACGCAGCGGCTGCCGCGGACGGCCGGGCACAATGGATCGGCCGCTTGAACAAGGTGCACCAGGAGCTGACGAGCTGGGAGCCCGTATCGGCGAATGACGGCGTGGTGTTCGGCGGGGTCATGGCGGCGATCAAGGAGCACCTGGCGCCGGATGCCGTGGTGACCAGCGATGCCGGCAACTTCAGTTCCTGGATTCACCGGTACCTCTATTTCCGCCAGACCAATATGTTCATAGGGTTTGCGACCGGCGGCATGGGCGGCGGCGTGCCTTCTGCGGTAGCGGCGTCGATCGCCGATCCGGGCCGCCAAGTGGTCGGTTTCGTCGGCGATGGCGGCTTCATGATGACCGGCAACGAGCTTGCCACCGCCGTACAATACGAGGCGCCGGTGAAGATCTTCATTGCCAACAACGCCAGTTACGGCACGATTCGCATGCATCAGGAAGGACGGTATCCGGGCCGGGTCACCTCGACCGCGCTGAACAACCCGGATTTCGCGAAGCTGGCGGACGCCTATGGCGCGCTCGGACTCAAGATCGAGAACGACGGGGATGTGGAGTCCGTGGTCGCCGAGGCGATGAGCCATGACGGCCCGGTGGTGGTCGACGTGCGAACCAGCCTGAATTACCTGACCGCATGGCGGAAGCTGGAGGACATGCCGGCCTACAGCAGTTAGCGCAAATCCCGAGCGAACGGAAACGGTTCGCGACGACGTATTTGCATAAAAACGAAGAGTTAGACCATTTCACTTGAGTCCATTTAAACAAGAAATGGTCTAGGGGGCAGGGTGGCCCCGTTCAATCGAGGTGCAGCTTCATCCCCACATGGGAGGCGGTGAAGCCAAAGGATTCGTAGAAGCGGTGCGCGTCCGGGCGGGTCTTGTCAGCGGTGAGTTGCATCATATGGCAGTCGCGCGCGCGTGCCCGATCGATCGCCCAGTTGAATAACACTTGGCCGATGCCCCGGCTGCGATAGCTTTCGGCGACGCGTACGCCTTCGATCTGCGCCCGCCGGCCGCCCTGGTAGGTGAGATTGATGATGACGGTGATCTGCAACGTACCGATCACCGCGCCGTCATGCTCCGCCACGACGACTTCGTTGTTGGGGTCCGCATCAATCGCCGCGAAGGCGCGGGCATAGGCGTCGGGGAGCGGGGTCTCGTCGCGCTCGCGGATTTGACCCAACGGATCGTTGGCCAGAAGGCCGACGATGGCCGGTAGGTCCGCCGCTCGCGCCGGCCGGATGATCAAATCTTCGGGCGGGAGATCGGCCGTCAAGTATCTACCCCTTCGAATACCGGGCGCGCACCGCGCGCTCGATCGCGGCGGCCACCAGGCGATCGATATCAAGCCGGTGGCGGACCATTTCCAGGATGCGCATTTCTTCCAGCTCGACCTTGCGGTCGGCAGCGGCGATTTCGACCGCGAGCGCGTACGCCGTCTCGCGCAACCCATCCGGCAGCGCATTGTCGATTACTTGCAACGCCGTCTCTAGGCCCTCTTCGACCGAGAGCATTTCCGCGCAGGTGGCGGCGGTCTCGGTCAGCTTTGCGGAATCAAAGCCGTCGAACACCGGCAACCCTTGGACGATCTGGCCGATCGTCAATAGTTCCGTTTCCGGCATTTGACGGTCCGACGCGGACACGATGACCATGGTGTAAATCAAGGCGGCTTGTTTGCTGAGCATCTAGGAATCCATTTTTGTGTGGCTTTTGCTTGCCCTGCATATGGGGGGGCGGCGGTGGGAAGTTCAAGGCTGTCCGTTTGTCTTCGAGTGTGAAAAGAATGTCTTGCAGGCGGCCACTGCCTCGGCCAGGCCGACCCGTTCCATCTCCACGCCTTCCGGAAAAGCGCCGCCGAGTCGCGAGGGCATCATCGGATCGAGCAGTACGAAGACGCCCCGGTCGGTCGCCCGGCGGATCAACCGGCCATAGGCCTGTTTGAGGCGCAGCCGGGTCAGCATGTCGTCATAGGCGCGTCCGCCGAAGACCTTGCGGCGCGCCTTATGCAGTATCGTCGGACGCGGCCAGGGTACCCGGTCGAACACGATGAGGCGCAGGCTCTCGCCCGGCACGTCGACACCGTCGCGGACCGCGTCGGTGCCGAGCAGGCAGGATTTTTCCTCGGCGCGGAAGATGTCGATCAGGGTGGCCAGGTTGAGCCGGTCCACGTGTTGGGCGTAGAGCGGCAGGGCGGCCCGGTCGAGCGGCTCGGCGATCCTGCCATGGACCTGGCGCAGCCGGCTGATTGCGGTGAACAGGCCGAGCGCCCCGCCGCCGGCGGCGAGGAACAGCTCGCGGTAGGCCGCCGCTACCTGCGCGGCATCGTCCTTGCGGACATCGTTGATGACGAAAACGCGCGTTTGTTCCTGATAGGCGAAGGGCGACGGCACCGCGGCCCGGACCGCCGCCGGCAGGTGGTCCGCGCCCGTGCGCATTTCGGCGGCGCGCCAGTCCGCTTCCGCATCGCCCGATCCGTCGCGCAGCGTCGCGGACGTCACCAGCACGCCATGCGCCGGTACCGCTACGGTTTCGGCGAAGGGCAGGGTCGGATCGACCCAATGGCGGTACATGCCGATGTCGATGTCGCGGCCCTCCATGCGCTCGACCGCGAACCAATCGACGAAGTCGGCCGGCGTTTCCGTCGCGAGTGCGTTCAGCATGTCGCGCCAGGCGCGCAGCAGCGATTCCGCACGGTACTTTAGTGAACGGCAGATCGCCTCGATTCGGATGCGCGTTTGCGTATCGAGATCCTCGGCCTCGTCGTCGAGCCGCGCCAGCAGGCGCTCGCGCAATTTGCGGACGGGTTGTTCGATTTGCCGCAAGGCGGCGGCGAGCGCCGCGGCGGTGTCCAGCACGGTGTCCGCCGGCTCCGTGATCTCCGCCTCCAGCGCATAGGGGCCACGACTGTCCGGCGCGCGGGCATAGGCGTGCACCCGCGCCGCGGCGAGGAAGGCTTCGCCCACGCCCTTCGGCTGTTCGTCGACGCAGCGCTGCCGCCAGCCGGTATCGGGCAGGACG
>CAYYBI010000077.1:0-4455 GCA_964469835.1 uncultured Rhodospirillaceae bacterium | reverse complement strand
GAGCGCTTGCAGCGGGTGACTTTCTATCGGCAGGCGCAGTCCGGCCATCGCGGCAAGCACGGAGGAATGCCCTGCCGCGACGCACGCCACCTTGCCGGTACGGATGAGGCCGCGCGACGTTTCAACGCCTTCGATGCGATCGTCGGCGATCCGAAAGCCCGTGACCTCGCAATTCTGGATGATATCGACCCCGAGTGCGTCGGCGGCCCGCGCATAGCCCCACGCAACGGCATCGTGTCGGGCGATCCCTGCCTTGCGCTGCAAGCTACCCGCCAGGACGGGGAACCGCATGTTGCGGGAAATATTCAGGATCGGGCAGAACGTCTTGCATTGCTCAGGCGTCAGCAATTCGAGGTCGATGCCGTTCAGCCGATTGGCCGCATGCAGGCGCGCCAGAACTTTGAGTTCATGTTCCGTATGCGCCAAGGTGAGCACGCCCCGTCGGCTGTACATCACATTGAAATTCAGGACCTGGCTCAACCCGTCCCACAGTGTAAGGGCATGGTCGTATAGCGCGGCGCTGGCGTCTTGCAGATAGTTGGCGCGAATAATCGTCGTGTTGCGGCCGGTATTGCCGCCGCCAAGCCATCGCTTTTCCAGTACAGCGACGTTCGTGATGCCGTGTTCCGTCGCCAAATAATACGCGGTTGCGAGCCCATGGCCGCCGGCGCCGACGATTACGACGTCGTAGCTCCGTTTCGGTTCCGGATCGCGCCACGCCCGCGGCCAGCCACGGTGGTGGTCTGACGCATTCCGGATCAGGCTGAAGATGGAATATTTGGTCACGGTCCGCTGATGGTAGGGACGGGCGCGCCGCCAATGTGAATGTTGTTGCCGCAAAAACAGCTTAATCAAATGTGCCGGCTTCGCATCAGGAAAATGGAATATTTGGTGGGGAGATTGCAGCGGTGGCGCTGAATGCGGCCGCGCCGGTTCGGCGGCCGTCACGTCCTCGATGATCCGAACTTTTCGTCAGTTCGTACTTAGGCACGGTGCTGCCGGATTTGCGTCAGTCTTAATTTAGCGAAGATTACATCGGCGAAATGCCTCTTGGTCGCGGTGCGTTCGCCATGCACGGGTGCGGGAAACTGCCGATGGTCTTGAATGTTCCAGATGCTGCACTGCGTCATTTTGTCTGATATCAGGCCTTGATCTGCGTTGGGGCTTGACTAAATACTTTCGAATGAATAATTATTAAACAATCGTTTGATTAACTTGTCCGGACAAGTCTTGAAGCCATCGAGGATGAGATGACGGAAACCATCGATATAGTCGGGAAAGCGCCGGAAACAGAGGGCGCGGCGGCCCGGGGACCGGGCCGTCCGGGCGGCGACGAAAGCCGTGCGCGTATCGTGGAGGCCGCCGGCCGGCTGTTCGCGGACCGCAGCTTCGATGGGGTTTCGGTACGAGAATTGGCGCAGGCGGCGGCCGTTAATGCCGCGGCAATCAACTATCATTTCGGCGGCAAGGAAGCGCTCTACCATGAAGTCCTGCGCCAGCTGATTGCCGACACCGAACCGTTTTTCCGGATTATCTTGGAAGGCTTGGGCAAAGGGCTTGCTCAGGCGAAAGATGACCGCGCGGCGCTGGCCCGTGTGGCCGCGACCTTGGTCCGGTCGCTGTTGACCGGCGTATTGGGCGATGAATCGGCGCGCTGGCAGATGCCGCTTTTGCTGCGGGAATTCCACCATCCGTCGAGCGAATTCCCCATGCTCATCCGAGAACGCATCAACCCGGTGCATGACGCGGTCGGCGGTCTGGTATCGGCGGCGACCGGCACCGACCCGAAGTCGCCCGAAACGAAGCTTCTGACAGCCAATCTGATCGGCCAATGCATGATGTTTCGCGTGGCGCGGGGGCTGGTCATGGCCCGACTCGATTGGGACGAATACACACCCGAACGGATCGAATTGGTGGTCCGAACCATAACGCCGCGCGTGTTGGCGATGCTGGATTTGCCAAGGGACGCCCTTATCGGTGGCGAGGCGGCAATATGAAGCATCCCAATGACATTGCGGCTGCGGCGATGGAGCGCGTGAAGGTGGTGCGGCACGGCATTTCCGGGAAGCGATTTCTCATGTTCGCGTTGCCGCTGTTGATCGTGGCCTTGGCGGTGTTGATTACCGTCTACCTCGTATCGACCCGTCCCGAAGTGGCGGCCAAACCGGTGCGTGAACGTATTTGGACGGTTGCGGTGGTTCCCGCCGCGGCGAGCAAGGTACAGCCGGAACAACGATTCTTCGGCCGTGTCGTTGCGGGGCGCGAAACCGAAGTTCGGGCGGAGGTCTCCGGCAAGGTCGTTGAGGTCGGGCCGAATTATCTAGAGGGCGGCGTGGTCGAAAAAGGCGACCTTTTGGTGCGCCTCGATCCTTTCGATTTCGATGCCAGGTTGCGTGAGATCAGATCCGACCTGAAGGGGGCGGAGGGTATGATTGCGCGAGACCAGGAACAGGTGGAAATTGCCGCCCGCGACGTCAATCGCCGTAAGAAGCTCTCAGGCAGCGGGCATGTGTCGCGCAAGGCGCTGGACGATGCGCTGTTGCGGCTGAGCGAGGCACAGCAACGGGTAATCGACCGCCGCAATAAGATTGAGCAGCTTGCCGTGGCACGCGACCGGGCCGAGCGCGATTTGCAGGATACTCAGATCGTGGCGCCTTTCGGCGGGTTTCTTGTCGGCGTCGCGACCGCGCCGGGAAAATTCGTGAATGTGGGCGATAAGATCGCCAAGACGATTAATGCCGAACGATTGGAAGTTCGCTTTCTTGTCGGGAACGACCGGTTCAATGCCTTTCTTGCAGACGGCAATTACCAGCGGGTCCAGGCCAAAGTGCTTTGGGCCGGTAACAAATACGATGCGGTCCTCGATCGAGTGGAAGGCGAGGTCCAGGCGGCAAGCGGCGGCGTGGAAGTATTGGCCCGGCTCGCCGATGTGACCGCCGCGACCAATTTGCGGCCGGGCGCCTTCGTTGAGGTGACCGTGCCGGGGCCTGTTTATGATGGCGTTATCCGAATTCCGGAACAGGCCGTGTATGGCGGTAATACGGTGTATTGCGTCGTCGGTGGCCGGCTGGACGCGCGCACTGTAACGATTGCGGCGCAAATCGGGAACGACGTGCTGATTCGTGGGGAATTCGACGAGAAGGACAGGATCGTCACCACACGCTTCCCCGAAGTCGGCCCGGGGCTAAAGGTCCGCGTCCCGTGATCGCGTCGGTCCCGGAACCCGAAAAAGGCCGCAGCGGCCGGCGCAGTCGCGGGCTCGATCTGATTGGCATTTTCGTCCGCCATCGCACGGCCGCGAATTTGCTGATGATGATCATGATCTTGGTTGGTGTGTTTGGGCTGCTGCGCATCAACACGCAGTTCTTCCCTGATTTCGGCATCGACATTGTTACGGTCAATGTCGAATGGCGGGGCGCCAGCGCCGAAGACGTTGATACGAATATCATTCAGGCAATCGAGCCGGAGGTGCGTTTCCTCGATGGGGTCAAGCGGGTGCGCTCGACCGCCAATGAGGGGATGGCCCTGATCGTCATCGAGTTCGAAGCGGGAACGGACCTGCAAGCCGCATTGTCGGATGTGGAGACCGCCGTCGGTCAGGTGACGACATTGCCGGACGAAAGCGAGACGCCGGAGGTCCGCCGAGTGGTGCGTTACGATCCCATCAGCAGGGTCGTCGTGTCCGGACCATTCTCCGAAGCCGCCCTTAAGGCGATCGCCAAACGGATGCGGGACGACTTGCTGTCGCGCGGCATCGATAAGATCACGTTGTCGGGCGCGCGGGACGAGGAGATTTGGGTTGAGATTGCTCCTGCCAAATTGCTTGAGCTGGATCTCACGCTGCAGGATATCGCGACGAGAATCGGCGAAACATCGCAGGATCTGCCCTCCGGCGATACCGCCGGCGCCTTCAAGAGACAGATCCGTAGCATCGGCTTGGAAAAGACGGCATCGGGGATTGGCCGGATCGAAATCCGGTCCCTGCCGTCGGGGCAGAAGATCTTCCTGCGCGATGTTGCGCGGGTCAGCGAGCAATTTGACGAAAATATGACGCAGGTACGTCGCGAAGGGCAGCAAGCGGTAGAGCTGAAGATTCTCCGCTCGGTGAATGCCGATGCCTTGAAGGTCGCCGATATCGTCAACGCGTACTTGGCGGAAGTGGTGCCGACATTGTCGCCCGGGTTGCGGGTCGAACAGTACAACATTCAGGCAGAACTCATTCGCGACCGTATTAATTTACTGCTCAAAAACGGCATCAGCGGTCTCGTTCTGGTGGTTATCGTCCTGTTTGTTTTTCTCAATGCGCCGGTTGCATTTTGGGTTGCCATCGGGATTCCGGTTTCCCTGATGGCCACGCTGGCGATCATGTTGGCGACCGGCCAAACGATAAACATGCTCAGCTTGTTCGGCATGATCATGGCCCTCGGTATTGTGGTCGACGACGCCATCGTCGTG
>CAYYBI010000076.1:0-15213 GCA_964469835.1 uncultured Rhodospirillaceae bacterium | reverse complement strand
TGCACCGCTGGCACCACTCGCGGAAAGCGGTCGAAAGCAATACCAACTACGGCAACAACCTCATCGTATGGGATCTTCTGTTCGGCAGTTTCTTTCTGCCGAGGGACCGGTCGGTCGGCGAACTCGGGTTGATCAACCGGGATTACCCATCGAGTTTTCAGGAGCAATTCGTTGCGCCCTTCACGAAGGGGTTGGACAAAGCCTGAACCGCCATGAAATGGGTCCCGGACAGTTTGGCAAATTTGTTCCTCGGCGCTGCAATGCGGGCGACGCGGCGGGGACCGTTGCAGCGCTTTCTGCAGGCGACGAAGAGGCCCGCCGCTACGCAGCGGAACGTGCTGCGCGAAATATTGGCGGCCAATGCGGAGAGCGCCTTCGGGCGGGCCCATTCCTTTGCCAAAATCGCAACCTATGACGATTACCGCGCCGCCGTGCCGGTGGCGGGCTATGAAAGTCTGCGTCCCTATATCGAGGAGCGGAAAAACGATTCATCGCCGTCGCTCACGACCGAGCCGCCGGTCTTTTATGCGCGTACAAGCGGGACGACGGGCGATCCTAAATTCATACCCCTGACCAAGTCGGGCATTCGCCGGTCGCGCGCTACACAGCGACTGTTTGCCGAGGCGCAATACAGCGGCTCCGGTATGTATCGCGGCAAGGTCCTGGCGATCGCCAGCCCGGCGGTCGAGGGACGCATGGCGGACGGCAACCCTTTCGGCTCGGCGACCGGGATGATCTATCAGTCGATGCCGCGGCTGGTGCGGGGCAAATATGTGATCCCGCCGGAAGTCTTCGGTATCGCCGATTACGACGTCAAATACTACACGATTGCCGCGCTTGCCCTGCGCGAGGAGGATATCAGCGGGCTGGCCGCGTCGAACCCGTCAACGCTGGTGCGGCTGCTCGCGGTGATGAACCGGCATTTGGGCGCTCTGCTGGTGGATATCGCGGATGGCAGCCTTTCCGTGTCGGAGCACCTGACCGCCGCGCAGCGCAAGGCGGTCGCGCGGCGCTTCGCGCGTAATCCGTCACGGGCGCGGCGGCTGGAATATCTCCGGCTGAGAAATGGGAGCATATCCTTTGCCGATGCCTGGCCGAATTTGCAGGGTGTGGTGACCTGGACCGGCGGCAGTTGCGGTGTCGTCCTGCCGGCGTTGCGCGAGGCGTTGCCGGAGGCGGCACGGATTATCGAGGCTGGATACGCGGCCAGCGAGATGCGGGGCTCCATCAATATCGATGTGGAACACAATCGCTGCGTGCCCACGCTGCTGGACAATTTTTTCGAATTTGCGGAGCGCGCCGGCTGGGAACAGGGCTTTCGCCATTTTCTGACGCTGGATCAGCTCACCGAGGGCGGCGAGTACTATGTTTTCGTGACCACCCGAGAAGGGCTCTATCGCTACGACATGAACGACATCGTGCGGGTCACGGAATATTTTAACGAGACGCCGGTGCTGGCCTTTGTGCAAAAGGGACGGGGTGTCACCAGCATCACCGGCGAAAAGCTGCATGAAGACCAGATCAGTCAGGCGATTGCGGACGCGCAGTCGCGGGGATTGCTGAACACGTCGTTCTTTGTGGTGCTGGCCGACGAAGCGCGCGCGGAATACCGGCTGTATCTGGAACCCTACGGCGCGCCGGGGCTCGGCGCGGCGGAGCTGGCGGCGGAACTCGACCGCCGCTTGGCGGAGCTGAATATCGAGTATGCCGAAAAGCGTGCGAGCGGACGCCTCAACGCCCTGCGCGCCGCCTATCTGACGCCGGGCACGGGCGACGCCTATACCCGCGAGTTGCTGGCCTCCGGGCAGCGCGATGCCCAGTTGAAAGTGCAGCCGTTGCAATATCTTCGGGACTGTTCTTTCGACTTCGACTCACATTGCGCGCGGGACGCCTGACGCATGAAGCTGGCGTCGCTCCGCGTCGGGCGATTCCCGGTGCCGTTCAAATTTGCCTTCAAACACGCATCGGCGCGGCGGGCTTCGGCGGAGAACGTGATCGTCATCGTTGAGTCGGCGGGCGACCTGCATGGCATCGGCGAAGGATGCCCGCGTTCCTATGTGACCGGGGAAACCACCGAAAGCGCCTTCGACTTCCTGCGCGCGCATCGGGACGTGCTGCTCGAGACCATTGCGAGCGTGGACGATCTGCGGCAGTGGGTTGCGGCGCATGAAGCGGAGATCGACCAGAACCCCGCCGCGTTCTGCGCCGTCGAACTGGCGCTGCTCGACCTGTTCGCGAAGGAAGCCGGCCGTTCGATGGAAAGCCTGCTCGGCCTGCCGGATTTGCACGGCAGTTTTCGATACAGCGCGATCCTGGGGGACAGCAATCCGCTGTTGTTCTGGATACAGTTCCGCCGCTATTGGAAATCCGGGTTCCGCGACTACAAACTGAAACTCTCGGGCGACCGGCGCCGCGACGCCAGGAAGCTGCGGCATTTCCGGGACCGCGACGACCCGGCGCTTCGCGTACGGTTCGACGCCAACAATCTGTGGTCCGAGGCCGATGGGTGTATCGATTATCTCAAGCGGTTGGACTTTCCGGTCTTCGCGTTGGAGGAGCCGCTGACGGCGAACGATCTTCGGGCGTTTCGCATGCTGGCCGAGGCGCTGGAGACGCGAATCATCCTGGATGAAAGCCTGGTGCGGCGCGATCAGTTGGCGGCGCTTGACGGCGGCGGCGGCCTCTGGGTGCTGAACTGCCGCGTGTCGAAGCTGGGCGGGCTGTTGCGCTCGCTCGCGCTTGTCGAGGACGCGAAAAAGCAGGGCCTCGCGGTGATCGTCGGCGCTCATGTCGGCGAAACAAGCATCCTGACCCGCGCCGCGCTGACCCTGGCGCACGCCGCGGGGGACGCGCTGATCGCGCAGGAAGGCGCCTTCGGTACCCATCTGCTGAGCCGCGACCTATGCGATCCGACGCTGATGTTCGGCGATGGCGGCGTGCTAACCGTGACAGATGTGCTCGACCCGTCCGCGCCGGGGTTCGGGCTTGCGGTCGATACCAGCGGCATCGTGGATATGACGCCGGAATAGGCGCGCCGCTACCCCTCCAGCGCCATGCCGTCGCGGCCGGGGTCGGCGGCGCCGTGCAGGGTGCCGTCTTCGCCGATCAGGATCGCGTGCACGCCGGCAAACGCATAGGAGCGGAAGCTGCGCGCGGTCGGGTAGCCCATCTGGTTCAGCGACGCTTCGGTGTAGCGCGGGATCCGGTTCGAAAGGTCGATCGTGTCGCTGTTGCAGGTGAACCGCGGTGCGGCGATCGCGTCGCTCATCGACATGCCGAAATCGACCACGTTGAGGATCGCCTGCAGGATGCCCATGGCGATGAAGGTGCCGCCCGGCGCGCCGATCACCATGTAGGGATCGTCGCCCTTGAACAGCATGGTCGGCGACATCGAGGAGAAACGCCGCTTGCCCGGTGCGAGCGATCCCGCCCGGCCGGGGCGCGGATCGAACACCGCCATGCAGCCGTTGTACATGAAGCCGAGGCCGTCGGTAATGACGCCCGACGGCATGCCGAGCGAATGGGTGATGCTGACCGCGTTGCCTTCGGCGTCGAGCACCGAGATATGCGTGGTGTGCTTGGATTCCGGCGCGGCGTCGATCCGCTCCACATGCACCTTCTCGCCGCGTTGAATTTGCGCGGCACAGCTCGCTGCATAATCCTTGCCGGTGAGCCGGTCGAGCGGCACGTCGACGAATTGCGGATCGCCGACATGAGTGTCCTTGTCGGCGGTGGCGATCTTCATCGCCTCGGCGACGGTGCGGATATATTCCGGCGTGTTGTGTCCCATCGATGCGAGGTCGAAATTCTCCAGGATATTGAGCATTTCGACGATCATGACGCCACCGCCCGGCGGCCGGTTGGTGGAAAGGCGATGGCCGCGATAGTCGCTCCATAGCGGTTCGGTGCGCACGGTGCGGTAGGCGTCGAGGTCTTCGCGCCGAAGGCGGCCGCCATTCGCGCGCATGTCGGCGTCGATCTGCTCGGCGATCTCGCCGCGGTAAAAGACATCCGCGCCGCCCTCGGCGATGCGCTCCAGGGTTCGTGCCATATCGGGGTTTTCGATCCGCATGCCCGGCGTCTTGAGGGCGCCGTCGGCGTTAAAATAAATCCGTTCACCCGACGGGGTGTAGCGCAGCTTGTCGACCGCCGGCACACGGCCAAAATCTTGATATTTCATCCAGAAATCGTAGACTTGCGGGCGGATGATGAAGCCCTCCTCGGCCTGCTCGATCGCCGGCTGCACCACGTCGCGCCATGGCGTGCTGCCGTATTCGCGCACCGCATCGTGAAATGCCCGCAGGCTGCCCGGCGTCATGATCGACTGGTAACCCACCTCGTTGACCCGGTCCTTGAGGAAGAAGCCGAAGCCGTCACGCGCCTCGCCCTCGATAAGATCCTGCCACATGTCCGGCGTGACCGAGGCCGGCGCGGTGGTGTGGAAGTCGATACAGCCGTGAAAGCCTTGTTTCGGTAGATAGATCTGCATCGATCCGAAGCCGGCGATGCCGCACATCTGGGGATCGACTACGGTCTCGACCAGCGCGCAGGTGATCGCCGCGTCGACCGCGTTGCCGCCGCGGCGCAGGCACAGCGCCCCGGCCTCGACCGCTTCCGGCTGCGGCGCGACGATCATTCCGTTGGGCATGGCGGTTCTCCGTTGCAGGAACTACGAACAATGCGTCTTCAGGAATTCGTCCAGCGCGCCGGCCCATTTGCCGGGATCGGCCGAGGGCGCGCGGTGGCCGAAGTCGCTGTCGATCTCGAAATATTGGGCGTCGACGCCGACATCCTTCAGCATGGCGACGGTGCGCGGACCGAGTTCCGGCGGGAACAGCGCGTCGGTGCGCGAAAGCACATAGAGCACCGGCGCCTTGATCGCCGACAGGCGCTGCGTCACGTCGTAACCGATGGCGGCATCGCGCAGAGTGATCAGCGAATTGGCATCGAATTCCTCGGCCCATTGCCTCGCCATGGCGTTGAGCCGCCGCTCGCGCTCGTCCGGATCGTCCACCGTAGCGGCGAGTTGCTCCAGGATCCCGTAATTGGTCAGCGTTTCGACGCGCATCTTCTGCAATTCGTCCAGGACGCCGCTTTCCTTCTTCCGGTCATAGTGGTGGCCGCCGTTCCAGCCGGGGCATTTCGCGAAACGATCGCGCAGCGCCTGGACCGTGGATGGGTCGCCGCGGCCCTTGATCGCCGAGACGACCGGCACGACCGCCCGCATCTTGTCCGGGTAGCGGGTCGCCCATTCATAGGTCAGGTGGCCGCCGTAGGAATTGCCGACCTTGGCGGCGAGTTGCCCCACGCCGAGATGATCGATCAGCCGGTGCTGCACCGCCACCATGTCGCCGGTGGTGATCCGCGGAAAGTCCGGGCCATAGGGCTTGCCGGTATCGGGATTGAGCGTTCCCGGCGCGGTGCTGCCATAGGACGAGCCGATCATGTTCGAGCAAATGACGCAGAACCGGTTCGTGTCCATCGGTTTGCCGGGGCCGATGACGCCGTCGAACCAGCCGCCGTCGCCGGCATGCTGATGGTTGGTGTAGCCATGGCTCAATAGGATGGCGTTGTTGCCGTCCGGGGCCAGTGCGCCATAGGTCTCATAGGCAACGGTCACATCCGGCAGCATGCCGCCCAATTCCAGGTCCAGGTCGCCGGCGGCGAAGGTTTGCGACGTCGGAAGCAGCATGTTTCGATCCTTTCGATCCCGGTTTGTCGGCCTGTACGCCATCCTAGCGTGATTGGCGTCGGCATGGCACTGTTCCGGAGTGTGCCGCCGGATCAGGCCGGTCCGGCCGGGGTGTGACGAGGAGCACAAGATGAGCGAACCCGGGTCGCAACGGGCGCAGCCGATCTACCAGGACGTGGCGGACACCCTGATTGCCGAGGTGGCCGAGGGCCACTTCTCGGTCGGATCGATGCTTCCCACGGAACTGGAGTTGTGCGACCGGTTTGGCGTGAGCCGCTATACGGTCCGCGAAGCGTTGCGGCAACTCGAGGAAATGGGCCTGGTGGAACGCCGCCAGGGTTCGGGCACGGTGGTGCGGGCGGCGGAGCGGCCGACCGGCTACACGCAGTCGCTCAGTTCACTGACCGAATTGCTGCAATATCCCGCCGGCACGCAACTCCATGTGGATGAGACGGAAACGTTATCCATTGATCGAGGAAACGCCGCTCTCTTGCGGGGCGAGATCGGAGAGGAACGGGTAAGGGTCAGCGGCGTGCGACGCGTCGAGATGTCCGGCACGCCAATCTGCTGGTCCGATATCTATCTGTGTCCCGAATATGCCGGCATTGCCGAGCGTATCGGCGGGGATGCCTTGCCGGTCTATGCGCTGGTGGAGCGGGAATACGGTGAGAAGATCGAGCATGTTTCCGTGGAGATGTTTCCCAGCACCGTGCCGGAGAAGCTCGCGGGCCCGTTGGATGTGGAGCCCGGCACGGCGTCGATGACGATCATCCGGCGCTATACCGGTATCGGAGACCGGGTGTTCGAGGTGTCCGTCAGCGTGCATCCGGAGCACCGGTTTACCTATTCCATCGAATTGACACGGTCGCTACGGTTCGCCGGCAAAGACTGAGTCCGCGCGGCCCGTAAGCTCCTCGGTGGCATTCACCGCGTCGACGACATCTTCGAGCACCGGCACCGTCGATCTGAACGCGGGATAAAAGGCCAGCAAGATCTTGTAGTGGCCGATATCTGGGTAAACGGAATAGCGCACGCGAACCTTTGCGGCTCGCAGCGCCTTGGCGAGGATTTTGCTGTTTTTGGGGAACACCGTGGTGTCATCTGCGCCATGCAGCAGCGTGAACGTGGGTAGTTCGCGCGCGCCGCTATCGCGATCGTAGCCTGCCGCCAGAACGGCCGGCCGGGCATTGTCGATGTCGCCGGTGTCTTGGAAAACAGGCCGGGTCCACATGTACGCGAGTGGATCGAAGGCGTACGGGCCGGCGATGCCGATCACGCTGGCGATGCGAAATCGCCGAAGCCCCTCGGCGTCCAAATACCGTGGATCGAGCGCCAGCGTTGCCGCCAGATGTGCTCCGGCGGAATGGCCTGCGAGCGAAATACGGTCGGCGTCCACCTGCAGCGTGTCGGCGTTCTCAACGACCCACCGGACGGCTTTCGCGGCGTCATGCATGAATTCGGGAAATTTAGCCTGAGGATAAAGCCGGTAGTCGGGGATGATCGTCACGATCCCGCGCCGGGCCAATGCCTGGCCCACAAACCGATAATCCGCGCGGTCGCCGTTCCGCCAACTGCCACCATAGAAGAAGATGACCGCGGGCCGCTTTGTCAGTGAGGATTGGCTGGGCGTGTAAACGTCGAGGCGATGACGTGATTCCGGCCCATAGACGACACCCTCGACCGCGGAAACGCCTTCGTCATCCGCGAGAACGAGGTTGAGCGTACCCAATGGCGAGCAGGCCCCAAGGATAACGGCGGCGACCAGGCCAGTGCCCGACAAACGGATGATCTTGGTGAGTGCCATACCGTGGATACGGCTGGACGGTCATTTTGGTTCAGTGGCGGCGGTGTAAAATTTGCGTTGGGCAGAGAATCGCCGGCGCCTCATGCGGGACGGATCTCGTAACCGAGCCGTGGGAAATGGACGTGGAGTATGCCGAGGTCCGCGTTTTCGCGGTGGAGGGTTATGGACTCCCGGTTGCAGGACACCACCGCGCCCGTCACCGGGTCCGGTCCATGGTCCTCGGTGGCGACGATCACCCGGGCGCCGATTGCCGGATCGCCGTCTTCCGGCGGCGGCGCGGCGGGCAGGGGCGCCGGTTCCGCCGACCGCGCGGCGGCAAACGCATCCCCGGCGGAGAGTTCGCTGCGATCGCCATGACCAAATCCGGCGAGCCGGTCCATCCAGCGTCGGATCGCGGGGTAGGGGGCGAGTTCCGGCCGGTCGCCGCCGAAGGCGCCGAGCCACCACAGCCGCTGATAGACAGACAGGTCGCCGAGCCCGGGCGCCGCGCCCAGCAGAAAGTCGCGGTCGTCGGCCAGCAGGGATTCGAGCCAGCGGAACTGGATTTCCATCTGCACCCGGTTATGCGGCGCGGCGGCCTTGAGTTGCTCGCCGGTCGGCGGGGCGTGGCCGCGCATCGCCGCGCGATCCGCATGGAATTCGGGCGGCAGCCGGTCGCTGTTCACCCCGGTAACGTAGCGCGCAGTGGGCCAGAACAGGGCGCGCTCGGCCCACATCGACAGCATCCAGCCGAGTCCGTCATGGCCCGGCGGAAACAGCGTCGGTTCCGGGAACCGCCGGTCGAGTTCGCAGGCGATCAGCGCCGTGTCGCAGTAGATATCCGCGCCGATCTGCAGCACCGGCGTGCGCCGGAACCCGCCGGTGAGCGGCACAAGATCCGGCTTCGGCAGGATCATCGGCTGGATCACCGACCGCCACGGCAAGTCCTTCAGGCCGAAGACCAGCCGGATCTTCTCGGCATAGGGCGACAGGTCGTAGTGGTGCAGGATGAGGTCGGGCATGGTCGTCAGCCGCCCGATTTCACTGACCTGCGGCGCGCCTTATTCCCAGGGCAGGAGCGAGACATGGATTACGCCCTCGCTGCTGCCCACCGCCTTGATCGCGGCGTCGGTGTCCTTCAAGCCGAAGCGGTGCGTCGTAATCAGGTCGAGCGGAAAGCGGTCCGAGGCAAGTTGCTGAAGCGCCAGTTCGCAGGACTCGTAGTTGTGGCCCCGCGCGCTTTTGATGGTGATGTATTTGTTCGTCAGCTTGCCCACGGGGAAGTCGGGGAACTCCGCGACTTCCCCCTGCACGAGCAGCGTGCCGCCCTTGCGCTTCATCGCGTCGATGCCGAGCAGCACCGGCATCGTCCCGGCGCCGGTCGTGCAGTCGAGGGCGACGTCGACGCCCTCGCCGCCGGTGATGTCCATGATGCGGGCCAGCGCGTCTTCTTCATCCACGTTGATCGCATGGTCGGCGCCGAGCTTGCGCGCGACTTCTAGCCGCGCGGCGTCCTTGGTCGTGCCGGTCACGATGATCAGCGACGCGCCCGCCTGCTTGCACGCCACGGTCTGCGACAAGCCCTGCTGGCCCGGCCCCTGCACCAGAACCCGTGAGTTGTATCCCACTTTGCAATCGAGCAGCGCCCATTGGATACCGTTGGCCATCGGCGTGACGACGCCGGCCAGTTCGGCGGACACGCCGGGTGGCACTTTGTGGACGATCGCATTCCACGGCAGGTACATGTATTGCGCGAAACCGCCCCAGAGATGCGGCGCGTGGTCCGACGAGGTGTAGCCGTAGCGCCGCGCGTCCGGGTTCTTACGCCAGTCGGTGTTGTTGCACAGGCGGTATTCGCCGCGATGGCACCATTCGCATTTGAAGCAGGGCAGGTAGTGCTCGACGAAGACCAGATCGCCTTCCTGCACCCCCTTGCGCTCGATGAATTGGGGCCGCGCCTTGACGATAGTGCCGATATTCTCGTGCCCCATGATGACCGGCGCGTCGGTGGGCGGCTTGCCGTACAGCTTCACATCGGTGCCGCAGATGCCGGCGACCTCCATCTTCAGGAGCGCGCCGTCTTCCGGAATGTCCGGCATCGGAAATTCGCGCAGCTCGGTCTTGTGCGCCCCGGTCCGAACCGCCGCCAGAACCTGTTCCACCATGCCGAATGCCTTTCTGAAAATTCACCGTCATCTTAGTGCCGTCCCGGAGATTTGGAAATTACCGCGCCGTGACAATCATTCCATCGCGATCCGCACGCGGCCATCCTCCACCGCGACCGGGTAGGTCTTGATCGGGACCGTGCAGGGCGGCTCGGTCACCGCGCCGGTGCGGATGTCGAAGCAGCCGCTGTGGAAGTCGCACTCGATGACGAAGCCTTCGAGAAACCCTTCCGACAGCGACCCGGGCCCGTGCGTGCAGCAATCGTCGGTCACGTAGAAAGTGCCTTCGACATGGTAGACCGCGAGCACGAGGCCGCCGGTCTCGATCTTGAGCATGTCGCCGTCGGCAATGTCCGCGGTCGCGCACAGATCGATGTATTTCGTGACCTTACCCATCGATGCGATCCCGCATTTGCGTGCGGTTGACCTCCCTGCACCCGAGACTTAGCGTTCCGCTGATACTGGAATCTGCATTTCCATGAAGGAACGACCGGGTTGTTATTGTCGGCCGCGCCCGTCCGGTCAAGAGGTTGGCCGCCGTCGTTCGGTCCGATGCAAGGAGGGCTGCCGTGCTGCGGAATGAGGTGAACGAGTTGCTGACCCGGACCGGTCCGGAGACGCCGATGGGAGAGCTGTTCCGCCGCTACTGGCTGCCGGTGCTGTTGGCGGAAGAACTGCCGGAGAACGATTGCCCGCCGGTCCGCGTCAAGTTGCTCTCGGAAGACCTGATCGCCTTTCGCGACACCGGCGGCCGGTATGGCCTGATCGAGGAGTTTTGCGCCCATCGCCGCGTCTCGCTCTGGTTCGGGCGCAACGAGGAACACGGGCTGCGCTGCCCCTATCACGGCTGGAAATACGATGTCACCGGGCAATGCGTCGAAGTGCCGTCAGAGCCGGTAGAAAGCGGCTACTGCGCCAAGATTAAATTGACGGCGTATCCGCTGATCAAGGTCGGCGAGGTGCTGTGGGCCTATCTGGGCCCGCCGGAGCATGCGCCGCCGCCGCCCGAATGGGAATTCGTCCGGGTGCCGGCGGAGCAAACCTTCACGTCGAAACGCCTGCAGGAATGCAACTGGCTGCAGGCGATGGAGGGCGGCATCGATTCCAGCCATGTCACCTGGCTGCACGGCAGCAGCCTGAAATCCGATCCGCTGTTCAAGGGCGCGAAGGGCAACCAGTACAATATGAGCGATGCCCAACCGGTGTTCGAGGTGGCCGAGTGTGAGGGCGGTTTGCTGATCGGCGCCCGGCGCAACGCGGAGGACGGCAAGTACTACTGGCGCATCACGCCCTGGGTGATGCCTTGCTTCACGATGATCCCGCCGCGCGGGGACCATCCGGTGCACGGCCATTTCTGGACGCCGATCGACGACGAAAACTGCTGGGCCTGGAGCTACGACTATCACCCGGTGCGCGCGCTGACCGGCGAGGAGCGGCAGGCGATGGAAGACGGGCAGGGCATCCACGTGAAATACCAGCCGGGCACCTATCGGCCGCTCGCCAACCGGGACAACGACTACCTGATCGACCGCGCGGCGCAGAAGGCGGGAACCAGCTATAGCGGCGTCGAAGGCATCGCCATGCAGGACGCTTCGCTGCAGGAAAGCATGGGGCCGATCGTCGACCGGTCAAAAGAAAATCTGGTTTCCACCGACAACGGCATCATCATCGCGCGCCAGCGCCTGCGCAAGGCGGCGCTCGCGCTCCGGGACAACGGCGTGACTCCGCCCGGCGTCGACCCGGCGCACCACCGCGTGCGCTCCGTCTCAGCCGTCCTGCCGCCGGAGGACGCGTTCAAGGAGGCGTGCCGCGAAGAACTGACCGCGCGGCCGGGTGTTGCGCAGGCGTCGGTGTGAGGGGTGGAGGGCGGAAGGCAAAGCCAAGGCGTAAGATATCGGGACTATGTGGAATAGATCTCGTTTCCGTAGACGGGACACACTTGGTTAATCGTATACTGTCTCCGGGTTTAACGGAACCTCGTCATCATCGGCGCGCTGATCGTGCGTTTGCGGCACGTGCAGGCGGACCTAATTAATAACCAAACGGATAATGGGAGGGTGAGCGATGTTTAAGATTTGGGGACGGAAAGACGGCTCGAACGTCATCAAGGTGACCTGGTGCCTCGGCGAGATCGGCGTGGACTACGAGCGGATCGACTGGGGCGGTCCGTTCGGCGGCAACGACGATCCGGAATACCGGGCGAAGAACCCGAACGGCCGCCTGCCGACCCTGGAGGAAGAGGACGGCTTCACGCTCTGGGAATCCGGTGCGGTCACCCGCTACCTCTGCGCCAAGTACAGCATGGGCGACCTCTATCCCGAAGACCTGCACGCCCGCGCGGCGGCCGACAAATGGATGGACTGGAGTTCGATCAACCTCGCCCCGTTCAACTCGGTCTACCTCGACCAGTTCTTCCGGGTGGCGAAAGAGGACCGCGACGATGCCAAGATCGCCGCGGCCGCGAAACAGGCGAGCGCCCTGTATGATATTCTCGACGCGCATCTGGCGAAGAACGACTATCTCGGCGGCGACCGGCTGACGATGGCGGACTTCGCGGCGGGCTCGCTGACCGACCGCTGGATCAACTGGACCCCGAACCGGCCGGCTCACCCCAATGTCGAGGCCTACTACGAACGCCTCGCCGCGCGCCCGGCCTACCAGGAGCACGTGATCGAAGCGAACGCGCCGCGGCTGCAGCAGCTCCGGGAGGGGTGAGGGGTCGGAAAAACCGGGACAGAATACAGTTTCCCTCTCCGCATCCGAACTGGTCGGCCGATGCGGCGCAGTTAATTATATACTGTCCCCGGTTCTCTTCCCTGTCCCCGGTTTTCCACGGTTTTTCACGAAATAACGCCGCAGTTTACCGGATATAAATTTCAGACTTCACGTCCGCGCCCGAATGCCCCCGGGATCATACGCACAGGCAAGCGAGACTTCGGCCGCGATCTCCTTGCCCAAAACACAAACGTCAACCATTTCACCATCCCGGCAAAGCTCGGGCTTGAGAAACCCGAGGGCAATGGTTCGGCCCAAGCGGTGTCCGTAGCTTGCGCTGGAGACATAGCCGACAAGTTCACCGTCTTTGACAACCGGCTCGCTGCCGATCGGGTCGACGTCCGTATAGCCGAGGACCATTGAGACCAGACGATAGCGCATCGGCTGATCTCTCAGGGCTTCCAGCGCGGCCTTTCCTATGAAATCGTCATTCCTGGTCGTATCGAGCATCCAATCCATGCCCAGCTCGAAGGGTGTCGCTTCGATCGTCAATTCGTCCCCCGAGCGCGGCAGGCCTTTTTCGATGCGCATGGCATTCATGGCGCGGGCTCCGAATGGTAGCAGATCGACCCCGACGGTTTCAGCCGCCGCCAACAGCCTGTCGTGAAGCGCCACTTGGTCGTCCAAATGACAATGAATCTCGTAAGATAATTCCCCAACATATGAAAGCCGCAGCACGATACATTCCGCATTCGCAATCCGGTAACCTCCACCTCGGAAAAACGCCGGTACAAGGCTATCGCCCAAGGCCGGTTGGACGACATCGCGTGCGCGCGGCCCCGCCACCGAAAACCCGCCCCAGGATTCAGTGCGGTTTTCAAATGTCATATCAAGGTTCTCGGCGAACGGCATGAGGGTTCGCAGATGAATTCGACTGAGCGGACCGGAGCCAACCATCATGAATTTTTCGGAGCCCAGACGAAGAACGGTGGCATCACCGATGGTGCCGACGTTTTCGTCGATCAGCGGCGTCAATGCCAATCGCCCGTCCGCCTGTGGCATTCGGCCTGGCAGGGCACGGCGTAGGAACGCTTCCGCATCGGGGCCTGCAATCAGATAGTTGGCATACGTGATGAGGTCCACATAGCCGGCGGCCGTATGCACGTGCGCGCACTCCTTGGCCACCGCGTCGTGGGCTTCGGAGCGACGGAAAGTCGGGGTCTCGACAGGCTCTTGGCCGGCACCCGCAAACCAGTTCGGGCGCTCCCATCCGTCTGCCATGCCGAAATGAGCCCCCATGGATCGGTAGTGTTCGTGCATGGGCGGTGTCCGCACAGGCCGCCCTGCCGAAATTTCTTCGTTTGGAAAGTGCATCTTGTAGCGGGTCGCATAGGCATCATGGCCGCGGGCGCGGGCAAAGTCACCGACGGCCCAATCTCCGAACCGCAATACGTCGCAGGGAGCAAGATCGCGATGCGGCGCACCGTCGACAATCCATTCTGCGATCAACTGACCGAAGCCTCCGGACATGGCAATACCGGCGAGAAAGCCTGCCGCTACGAAGTGGTTCTCTTGACCGGGCATCCATCCCAAAAGGGGGCGCACATCCGGCGTAAACACGAAGGGGCCATGAACGGATGACTTGATGCCGCTTTCCGCGATGCAAGGAATGGCATCGAAAACATGCTCAAGTTCGGGCTCAAGGCGGTCGAAATCCGGGTCGAACAACTGCGAAATGAAACTTTCCGGCATGCCGTCAGCGCCAAATTCCCTGCAATCTTGCTCGTAGATACCGAACAGGATGCCGCCGCCTTCCCGGCGCCCATAAACGCCGGCATCCACATCGCGGAACACGGGAGGTTCGTTTTCGATCGCCGTGACCGACTCTATTGGTTCCGTAAGCAGATAATGGTGCCGCATGTTGATCATCGGCAGCCGGGCGCCGGTCATCTTAGCGACCTCATCGGCGTAGAGCCCCGCTGCGTTGATGATCATTTCCGCTCGAATCTCGCCCTTCGGCCCTTTGACGATCCAAGTGCCCGCCGGAGTGGGGCTGAGCGCTGTTACCTTCCAATCCTGCTTGACGACGGCGCCTCGCAGCCGCGCCGCGCGGGCATAGGCCTGTGTAAGTCCATAGGGGTCGACGTGACCGCCATTTGGCTCGTACAAAACGCCCAAAACAGTGTCGGTGTTGAAGACCGGCCAGAAATCCAGAAGCTCTCTTGGCGTCAGCATCTCATAGTCGACACCTATACGCTTACCGATGCCTTTCAGCCGTTGCAGCTCATCCATTCGTTCAGGCGTGCGCGCAATCATGACACCGCCGACTGGATGCGCACCGACGGCTTGACCGCTCTCGGCTTCGATTTCCGACCAAAGATCAAAGGTTCGTTTCGTCGCCCATGCCCAGAGCGGCGATGCGTTGAACGTATTGCCATTGGCCGCGGCGTGCCAGGTCGAGCCGGATGTCAGCTGGGCCTCTTCGACCAAGACCAGGTCTTTCCAACCGGCCGTCGCCAAATGGTACAGGATTGTACAACCGATGACGCCGCCCCCGATAACAACCACGCGCGCGTGTTCGGGAGACTCAGGTTCGACTTGCGTATTCAAATGCTAATTCCTTCCGGTTTTTCCATAAATAATCGACGCTGGGCTGAACGAGTGGTTCAACGGGCCCATAGGGCTGGTTGGAGCCATGGTTGCGGCACGGAAAGCTCTCCATGGGGAGGCTGCTCAGCACTATCTAGGCTGACCGATTGCCATGCCCCGCGCCATTCCTCCGGCAAAGGATACGGTGGCGAAACGCCAGCCTCGGGCCCGAAGCCGACGCGCTCATAATAGGCAGGGTCGCCGAGTAC